>JASFYZ010000027.1:0-11152 GCA_045046665.1 Desulfobacterium sp. | reverse complement strand
CCAACCTAACTTTAATGAACCAATAAAAATCCACTTGAATCTTACCCCGGTTCGGCTTACAATACCTGCATGGGATATATATTTGATTTTAATGATACAAATGCATATGTCGCCTGGTGTGATAAAGCCAGACAGACGTATGATTTTAAGCTTCAGACGGCATTGATGATGAAGATGCTGTCCCCCCTGCCCGGCAGAAGCATACTGGATATCGGGTGTGGGGGAGGAAGATGCTTTGCCCCCCTCATAGACCATGGCCTCCAGCTCACGGGTGTGGACACTTCTCCCTATATGCTTGATCTGGCAATGGACAAATTTAAAAGCCGGGTGGAACTGCACAGGGCCTTTGGCGAAGACCTTCCCTTTGAAGACAATACCTTTAATTATTCCATTATGATGACCAGCCTGGAATTCATGGATCGTCCTGCCAAGGCCATTGAAGAAGCCTGCCGGGTAACCCGGGATAAAATTTTCATTGGAGTGCTTAATAAATATGCCCCCCTTAATATCCTCCGACGGACAAAGGGATTATTTTGTCATAACACCCTTTCCTACGCCCGTTTTTTTGGCATCTGGGAGCTTAAGAAAATCATACATGCCATCATGGGACCTGTCCCTGTTTCCTGGAATACCACCCTGGCAATTCCCTTTTCCCGGAGTCGACCTGCTGCCTATCTGGAACAATCCGCTATTATCCAGAAATCTCCCTGGGGGACCATGGTGGGCATGAGCATCATCCCGATTCCCAGATTTCACACCCGCCCCCTGTCATTGAGAATCCACAGAAAGAGCCTCTGCGGTCCTGTGACCGGGTTTGCCCGGGGATATCAAAAGAACATGGAAATATCGGAGGAAGATGAAGACACTCTTATATGAAAAGCTATCCCATGATCGGGTGAAATGCGGCATGTGCCACCATTATTGTGTCATCAAAATCGGGGAACACGGCAGATGCCGGGTAAGAGAAAACAAAAATGGTACACTGGAACCCCTTGAGTATCCCTACATCGTTGCCAGGGGCGTCGATCCTGTGGAAAAGAAACCATTTTTCCATGTAAAACCCGGATCTTCATCCTTTTCCATTGCATCGGCAGGCTGCAACTTCACCTGTACATTCTGCCAGAATGCGGATATTTCCCAGCTCCCCTCCCCTGCCCGGCGCATGAAAACGACCCCTGAAGAGCTGGTGAACCAGGCCCTGCACAATGACTGTACAAGCATTGCTTACACCTACACAGAACCCACCATCTATTTTGAACTGGCCCTGGAAACCGCCATGATTGCCAGGGAAAAGGGATTGTTAAATCTCTTTGTCACCAACGGATACATGTCACCAGCGGTAATCCATGCAGCAAGCCCTTATCTGGATGGAGCCAATGTTGATCTAAAAGCGTTTAATGATAATTTTTATAAAACCATTTGTGGGGGCAGACTTGAACCGGTAAAACAAAATCTTATCCTCATGAAATCCCTTGGCATACTGGTGGAAGTGACAACCTTAATTATTCCCGGGCACAATGATGACCGGCATGAGATAGAGGCAATGGCCACCTTTATCGCAGAAGAACTGGGGCATGAGACCCCTTGGCACATCAGTCAATTTTATCCCTGTTATAGCATGAGCCAGATTCCCCCCACCCCGGATGCCACCCTTAAAATGGCGTTCCAGGCAGGAAAAGACGCTGGGCTTCGATATGTCTACATAGGCAATGCTCCCGGCCTTGGCCACGAAGACACCTGTTGCCATGTCTGCGGTGGCACCCTCATTAAACGCCTTGCCTACAGAACAGACAACCGCATGACCATCCCTGGAATATGTCCCCTTTGCAACAGTGAGGTCCATGGCATCTTTTAACCAAAGGAAAAAAATAAATGTTTCCAACAATAAAAAATAAAATCCTGATCTATGGAAAGATGATCAAATTTTCACACACTGTTTTTGCCCTGCCCTTTGCCCTTTCCGCCGTGATCATGGCCTGGCGCGACCATGAACCAAACATGGCGGATCTCTTGTGGATAATCGTGGCCATGGTGGGTGCACGATCCGCCGCCATGGGGTTCAACCGCATTGTGGATGCCACCCTGGACGGAAAAAACCCCCGCACCGCCATCCGGGAAATCCCTTCGGGTCTTTTGTCTGGAAAAGAGGCCATCGCCTTTGTATGGGCATCAGCAGGACTTTTTGTTTTTGCTGCGGCCATGCTGGGGACCCTGTGTTTCTGGCTCTCATTTCCGGTGCTTTTTTTCCTTTTGTTTTACTCCTACACCAAAAGATTCACCATGTATTGCCACCTCTATCTTGGGTTTGCCATCTCCCTTGCACCATTGGGGGCATGGGTTGCCGTTACAGGAACCCTGTCGGCACCCCCTGTTTTTCTTACCCTGGCCTTGATGACTTACATTGCTGGATTTGATATCCTCTATGCCTGCCAGGACATTGATTTTGACCGGGATCAGGGACTTTTTTCCCTGCCAGCAATCCTTGGGCCCCAAAATGCCATGATGATTTCATCCATACTCCATGTTGCCACCATGATTTTTTTGGGTGCCATGACCGTCACCTTTGGCATGCACCCTGTTTTTTCCTTTTTCCTTGGCCTCATTGCCGTGTTTTTGATCATCGAGCATAGACTGGTCCGCCCGGATAACCTGTCCCACATCAACATGGCCTTTTTTCACATGAACACCCTTATCTCTATTTTTCTTGTGGTGGGCGTTGTCACGGAGGCCCTGGTTGGATAACAAAAGTATGCAACTGGCCCCCCCTACACCAGTTAAAAAAATTATCTCCACTCTCTCCCATACCGGTTTCAAAGCTTTTTTTGTGGGGGGGGCCATTCGGGATTTACTCCTGGGTAAATCCCCGGCCGATTATGACATTGTCACCAATTGCCCCCTTTCCACCCTGCAAACGATTTTCCAGAAAGAACACAGTAAAATTGCCGGTAAAACTTTTCCGGTGCTTCTAATCAATGACGTGGAGGTGGCCCCACCAAGATCCCAGAACCTTGGAAATCCCTTTCCAGAAACAGACCTTGGAGCAAGAGATTTCACCATCAACAGTATGGCCATGGACCCTTCCAGCGGTCGTATCATTGATCCCTTTAATGGTAAAAAAGATCTGAAAAACAGGGTCATCCGCTTCACCCGGAATCCTGCCCAAAGAATTGAGGAAGATCCCCTGAGAATGGTACGGGCCTGTAGATTCAAGGCTGCCATCGAGGGGCGTTTTTCTACTGATACCCTCCAGGCAATTAAAAACAATGCGGCCCTTATCACCACCGCATCTGCGCCGGAAAGGCTGCGTCTTGAAATAATGAAGGCCATGTCTATCCCACGGCCCTCCTCTTTTTTTTGGGGGCTCAGGGAGGCAGGTCTGTTGCAATACCTGCTTCCCTGCCTGGATCGATGTGTGGAGCTTGACGGAGGTCCCCACCATGGGGAGACCGTTTTTGAACACTGCCTGATGGTGGGAGATGCGCTGTCCCCCCAGGATCCGCTTCTGCGGCTTGCCGGTTTTCTCCATGATGCTGGCAAATTTGATGCCGCCTGCATGGAGAATAACCGTCTGACCTTCAAAGGTCACGAAACCATGAAAAAAGCCATTTTAAAAGATCTTGAAAACCTGCGTTTCAGCACCCGGGAACTGGCCTTTGTGGATGCCATGGTCAGCGTCCACATGCGTCCCCTCACCGAAGAGAGTTCTCCCAAAGCGGTGAGACGGTTACTGGCATTTCTGGCAGCCCACCATGTCTCCCACCGAAATTTCATGAGAATGCGCATTGCAGACAAGGCTGCCAACCGGGCCAAAAGACCCTACACCATTTCTGAGATCAAGGCCCGACTGAAAAAAATATACGATGCCCAGACAGCACATCAGCACCGCCAATTTACCACAAGTTCACTGGCCATTAACGGAAATGACATTATGGCCTTTTTGGACTGTGCACCAGGCCGGAAAATCGGATCAATCCTGGATCATCTGTTTGAACGGGTACTGGACGATCCTTCATTGAACACTGTTGAAAAATTAAAAGAGCTGACCCTTGATTTTATTTGAGAAATCGAATATTTATTTACAGTTAAGACCTCGTGACTTTAATTCATTCTTTTTTGATCGTTTGTTAAAAAATATACAATATTGACTATTGAGAAAAGTCCTGGGCCATCGCTTAATAGTCACTGAATATACTCAAAAATGGAGGAACATTATGTCTCATACCGTAATAATTTTTAAACCTTGTGAACTGAAACCAGGGCAGAAAATCAGGATAGACGGCTCCAAAAGAGGCGGAGATTGGGAGGTGGTGAACGTGGGGGACATTAAAATGACTTTGAGATGCCCGCTGTCTGGAAAAGAAATGACCTGGGATCGCTTCTGTTACCTCGTGGAAAAAAAAGAAAATGAACCCTGGCCCCTTAACTCGACACCGGAAAAAAAGGAATAACCACCGTGAAAGTCATTCTGGTAATGGCCATGACCCTTGATGGAAAAATCGGACGGAATGCCACAGATCCCGTGGACTGGACGGGATCGACGGATAAGAAATATTTTGTAGAGGTTACCCGCAGAGCCGGGGTGATGATCATGGGGAACAATACCTTTAACACCATTGGTCGCCCTCTTCCCGGCAGGCAAAACATTGTCATGACCCGCACCCTTGGGGGAAAGCAAAACAAGGAAAATCTGCTTTTCTCCGACCAGTCCCCAGAAAAAATTCTCCAGGATCTTGACACCAAGGGGTACCAGGAGGTGACTTTGATTGGCGGTGCCCAGATCAACACGCTGTTTGCCCGGCAAGGACTCATCCATGAGGTACACATCACCATTGCCCCACGCTTGTTTGGCCAGGGATTGTCCCTTTTTAATCAAGTGTGTGATTTACAATTAAATCTTATAAGTATGGATTCCCTTGGGGATGATGCGGTGCTTTTAAAATATGGCATCCACAAAAATGACACCCCCTCCAGCATCAAAGGACGCTAATTCAAATCTAAATATTGTTTATCAAAAAAGGGCATATGAAGGATGCCTGTTTTTTCCTGTATCGTCCTGCCTTTATAACCTTTCTGGATCAGAAACTCTATGATGTCATGCATCTTTCCCTCACCGACCGGGGAACCCCCCAGCCGGTGATTGTGGATATCAATGACCAGAGTCTTGAAGCCTATGGCCAATGGCTCTGGTCCCGGGATCTGCTGGTGTTCAAGTATCGCTGTAGCGTTAGTAAATGCCACTTTCGATTATGGGGGTGTTTGCAATAACTCTTTCAGGACCGAAGATGGAAAGATCCAGGACTGGTGTTGTTTCGGTGATCAACTCTGCCATATAACGTCCCACGGCAGGCCCCTGCTGCAGACCGTGGCCAGAGAACCCATTTGCAAGGTAGAATCCCTTGAGGTCCGGCCATTCGCCGAGGATGGAATTGGCATCTTTGTTGTTGACGGCATAGAGCCCGGCCCATCCCCTGACAAGCTTCAGGGACTCAAAGGCCGGTACAAATTCAGCAAGTTCAATCCAGAGCTCTTCAAGAAATCGTTTTTGATCCCAGTTAAAGTCAAAACCGATGGGATCATCTTCCATGGATTTTCCAAGAAGGATCAGCCCGCCGGTTTCAGTTCTAAAATATAATCCTGAAGGAATAAAAGTCAGAGGCAGGACGGTATCGGGTTTAATGGCAGGATCAACGGCAAAGCACTGGCGTTTGGTCGGGTCAACGGGAATAGAGATACCTGCTTTTTTACAGAGATCGGCGGCCCATGCACCTGTACAGTTGATGATCTTTGATGAGGAAAGGGTCTCTCCAGAGGCAAGTTTTACTCCCTCAATGGCACCGGCCGCTGCCAGGAGGTCCACCACTTCGTTTTCAATGAATTCAGCGCCAAGGGATTTCGCCTTTGCCTTGTATCCCATGAGAACGGCATAAGCGTCAAAGTGGCCATCTTCTGGGCCAAAGGTACCGGCCACAACGCCGTCCATGTTGTACAGGGGGTAGGTCTCCTTAATCTTTTCCGGGGACCACCACTCAATGGCACATCCCATATTCTTCTGCATTTCATAGGCTTTCCGGGCAGCCGGTGCAGCCTTTTCATCAAGGATGACAAGGTTGCCTTCCCGTTTATAGACAATATTGGGTCTGACCCCGTTAACCTCCATCTCATCTTCAAAATTATCAAGTATTGTTGCGGCGTACTGGGAAATTTGTACGTTTTCCTTCAGGCTATACTGAATACGGGTGTTTACCATGGAAAGGGTTGTTGAGGCCTTTGCATAGGAGGCGTCTTTTTCAACAACAACCACTTTAAGAGAGTTGTCGGCCTTCATCAGGTGATAGGCCGTTGAAGCACCCATGATACCGCCGCCGATGATGATAACGTCGTAAGTGTTACTACTCATTATGATCCATCCTTATATTAGTTTGTAAGTCAACTTTCAGATTTCAGTTTTATTAACCCAGTTTAAAAACAACCAAATCCAAATTTGAGTTTGTAGATTAGCCGGGGGTAAATATTCGGGTTGGTAATGTAAAGCGTTCCTTATAAAACAGTATAATTGGGTCCATCTCCCCCTTCTGGACAAGTCCAGAGTATGTTTTGAAACGGATCCTTTATCTCACAGGTCTTGCAGTGAAGGCAGTTGGAGGGATTTAGCTTTAAACGTCGTTCTCCAGTGTCATCGTTAATCTCCATTTCATAGACATTGCCTGGGCAAAAGCGAGTGCAGGGATTTCTGTAGGCTTCATAGCAGTCTGTCAGGCAGATGGACAGGTCATGGATAAGAAGATGACAGGGCTGATCTTCCCTGTGCATTGTCTTTGATAAAAATACACCGGTGAGTTTGTCCACATGGAGCTTACCGTCGTAGGTGATCTTATCGACCGCTTTTTCTCCATTGTCTTTCTTAAAGTGTTTCATGGTTTTATTATCTTGCCCATGGTGGGACATTGGATCAAACCATCCCCGGCCCTGGGTCAGGGTCTGGGCCCCTAAATGAATCAGTTTTGCAAGCCCTTTCCTGGAAAGGGCCTGGGCAAAATTTCTGCCCTCATAAAGTACTTCATTGACCCAGCTATTTTTAAACAGCTCTGTGTAAACTCCAAGGGCTTCACGGGTGAAACACTTCTCCTCGGCGGCTTTTACGGCTGCCTCTGCCGCAAGCATTCCAGACTTCATAGAGAGGTGGACACCCTTGAGGGACGGAAGATCCTGTACCGAGGCACACCCGCCCACAAACATGGCACCGTCCACGGCAAGTTCAGGAAGGCTATAGTAACCACCGCTTGAGATGGTTCTTGCCCCCTGTTCGACCACCTTTCCTTCGGCTATTATTTTTGCTACCAGGGGATGGGTTTTGAACTTCATGAATTCGTCATAAATATCAAGCATGGGGTCTTCGTAGGAGAGACCGGTAATGAACCCCAGGGCAACCCTGTTTTCATCCATCTCATAAACGAATCCACCGCCCGGGGTGTTAAGGCCGAGGGGGTAGCCCATGGTGTGTATATCATTGAACTCCGAGGCGGTGAAAAAGTTATCCTCGGGAAGCTGGATAACTTCCTTGATTCCGGTTTCAAAAACCTGGGGCACATCTTTGGGAAATATATGGAGTCGTTGGTCGATCTCTTCCACCAGGCTCCCTTTGGGGCCTTCTCCAAAAATCGTAACATTGGCGATCAGATCCATCCCCGGCTCACAATTTTTTTTGGGATTACCCTCCCTGTCAAGTCCCTTATCGCCGGTTCTCACCCCCACTATTGTTTTACCGTCCTCTCCGAAGAGAACCTCTTTACCGGCAAATCCCGGAAAAATACAAACACCCAGGGACTCTGCAATGTCTGCAAGCCAGCGGTTGAGTTTTGCAAGGCTCACCGTGTGGAATCCCTTGTTCTCCATGGCGGGCGGTGTCCAGGGCAGTTTATGGCTCCCTGTTTTTGTCAGATAGTAAAGACGATCTCCCCTGATCTCTTTTTCCAGGGGAAATCCCTTGTCAAGGTAGTCGGGTATCAGTTCTTCAAGGGCCCTGGGATTAAAAACAGCCCCACTTAGGGAGTGGGCACCGATTTTTTTTCCCTTTTCGATCAGGGCAACTTCAAGGTCCAGTTTTTTTTCTGCTGCAAGGGTCATGAGGTGGATGGCCCCTGCAAGATTTGCAGGGCCACCACCTACAAAAAGGACATCAAAATCGATCCGCTCACGTTCAATAGTCATGGTTCACCTACCCGTTTGCTTTGACGGTTTTGATTTTTTCGGTGATCAACGGGACCATGTCAAACAGGTCATCGACGATACCCAGGTCAGCCTCAGAAAAAATGGGCGCATCGGGATCTTTGTTGATGGCAACCACTATCCTGGATGAATTCATACCGGCAATGTGCTGGATGGCACCGGAAATACCGCAGGCGATATAAAGAACAGGAGAAACAACTTTTCCCGTCTGCCCGATCTGTTCGGCCAGGGGATGCCACCCTTCATCAACGGCAGCCCTTGACGCTCCCACAGCTCCCCCGCAGACAGTGGCCAACTCCTCAAGCATGGCCGTGGCCTTGCCAGCAGTACCATATCCTCCGGAAATAACGGTATCTGCTTCGGTGAGATCAATCTTGGAAGTATCCACTTTTTTACTGACAAAGGTCAGATTGGTCTTGCCGGTTTCAACATCAAGTTCTTCAAGGTTGAGTTCTTGTTGATGTTCCACAAGCTTGATGGAACCGGGTCGCATTACGGCGATGCCCGGGCATTGTTTAAATTTTAAGGTTGCTGAAATTTTGCCACCATAGACGGGCCTTGTGAAGACGAGATCCTCGCCGTCCAGTTTTATGCCAAGGCAATCCATGGCAATGGGGGCATTGAGACTGGCACAGAGACGGGCAGCAATGTCCCGACCCCTGGAAGTTGCCCCCATGATGACCAGTGACGGGGCTTCTTTTTCAATTATAACGGATAAAACATGGGCCAATGCATCGGGCATGCCTTCCTTGATGTCAGGATTTTTTCCTGCAATAACCTTATCTGCTCCGTACCTGGCAAGGTCCTGGAAGATGCTTTCGTCCAAAGTCTCCTGGGTACCGGTGGTCACCGTCGTCACGGTTGCATCCATCTTTTCTGCAATGAGTTTACCCTGGCAGACCGCTTCCAGGCTTACCTTTTTCAGTTTTCCATCTAAGTGTTCAACAAACACAAGTATATTTTTTGCCATATCTTTATTTTCTCCTCTTTAAGTAACCGAACAATAATAATCCCATGAAATTACTGTGGAAAATATTGGATTTATGTAAATATTCGGATTGCTAATGTAAATGTTTGGCCAGTGCCCCATATTCGCCTATTTGGGGCTGCGTAGCATACTAATGCTATGTGAGCAGGGCAAAATAGGCGAATATGGGGTGCTGGCCGAATATTTACGGATTTATTTTACCTGGCTACCCACATTTTGACTGTTTGATCTGAACAAGTGGCATTGCTTTTTATGTTAAAGCAGGAGACGCTAAATAAAATGGGCATCCTGCAGGGCTTTTACAAGGAGATCAGCCTTTTCCGCCGGGGAATCCCCTTCCAGGATTATTCCGTCCCTTTTTTTAGATGGGACTTTCAATGACAGTGTCTCAGAAACAGCATCTCCGGGTGATTCGATGTCAATGTCGGCAAGGCTTCTGGTATCGATTTTCTTTTTCTTAGCCTTCATTATTCCGGGAAGGGAGGTGTATCGTGGTTCGTTAAGCCCCCTCTGGGTTGTGAGAAGGGCTGGAAGGGATGCCTCAACTATCTCGACACCCCCATCAATGCTTCTTTCGCATTCTATCATATTGTCCGTGATGGTCTGCTTGGTTATGAGGGTAATACAGGGGATATCAAGATATTGGGCAACGGCAGGGCCGACAAGATAACTGTCGTCATCAACTGCCCTCTGGCCTGCAATAATAAGGTCGTAGGGCATTTTTTTGACGGTTACGGCAAGGATTTTCGCAGTGCCAAGGCCGTCACCTTCCAGAGCTTTAGGATCATCTATCAGTACTCCCTTGTCCACTCCCATCGCCATTGCCGTTCGTATTGCATCCTGGGCATGGCTCTTGCCAATGGTTATTACCGTGACAGTCCCGCCGTGTATCTCCTTGATTCGTATGGCCTCTTCAAGGGCAATCTCATCGTAAGGATTAATGACCCAGTTCAGATTGTCGGTCTTGATGGACCTTTCGTCCTGGGCTATTTCGATGATTGATTCCGTTGCAGGAACCTGCTTCATGAGTACAATAATTTCCATTCTGCTACCCCCTTCTTAATTTAAAATTCCAAGCATAAGCTCTATAAAATTTTATATTCTTTAATTTTGAAATGAATTCTTTTAGGACTCTATATGCATACTATTAAAAAGATTAAAATATTTTAGTTGTATACCAATAGCATATACCCGTGTCAACTGTTAAATATAATTCAAATACAAGGCTGATTTATCGTTTATTTCTGGTGAGTGGAGGGGGGGGGCTTGAAACTGTTCTGGGCATAGTGATGGAAAGCTGAGGGCATAAAAAAAGCATCTCTAAAAAAAGGACACTTTGCTTGTTTCACTGAAAATCGAATATCGAAAGGTGAAAAAACACACTGTAGAATCCCCTCCGAACAGGGTGGATTATAAGTCAGACTTTCGTAAAATCCTTTCATATCAATGCGCCCATGCACCCTGAGTTCTCTTAATTTATGGTGATCATTAACACTACCAAAACGAACAGGTAGGCTTAAAGTTCAATAATTTAAGGTTATTAACTAACACAAAAAGAAAAAATACAAAAAAACTATGCCTGGCGAGATCAATGGTATTCACTTGAATATTATTCTCACAAAAACCTTGACATGAGTCACGCCTATTGATATGTCATTTATAACATCAAGATATTTTTGTGGTATACAAGAGTATAAACTATTGCACTCAAATATCTGATAGACTCGTCCCATTGCGGTTTTTGCAAGTGGCTGAGGCATGGACAATAATTAACAAAATCGCAATGCCGAGCGAATATCCATCTCAGGATTCTGTTCGCACAGATCATAATTTGATACCCGGGCAGAATAGACGAAACTTACCCACCATCGTTTTTTAAACTGAGGAAGAACAAAAAAGTATATTGATCCAGCCAATATTTTTCAAGCTGTGCGGGTA
>JASFYZ010000026.1:0-8230 GCA_045046665.1 Desulfobacterium sp. | reverse complement strand
TACAAAGATACAAAGGATTTCAAGGATACCGACCTTTACAAGCAATGTGTTGCCGCAGGTATTGTTCCGGACACATCCAAAGAGACGTCGGCATCTTGGGAAAAAAAATCTGAACCCCCAGCCGACGATTTATCCGGGACGGATGGAACGGTTCCCATTGATTCCGGTGATTTTCTGACCCTTAATCTTAAGATTCAAAATATGTGGTGTCCGGCCTGTGCATGGATAATTGAAAACACCCTCACCCGGTCAAAGGGCGTGATAACCGCCTCGTGTAATTTTTCCAGCGACCGGGGAAGCGTGTTGTATGATCCTGTAAAAACCTCTCCTGAAAAAATTTATTCCACCATTGAAAAACTGGGATACCCTTCTGCTGATCTTGATCAAACACCCCAAAAAAACAAAAAAGAATTTATCCGTATTTGTGTGACCCTGTTTTTAACCATGAACGTCATGATGCTCAGCTGGGCCATCTATTCGGGATTTTTTATTGAGCTGTCACCGCAC
This sequence comes from Desulfobacterium sp., assembly GCA_045046665.1. Taxonomy (GTDB): domain Bacteria; phylum Desulfobacterota; class Desulfobacteria; order Desulfobacterales; family Desulfobacteraceae; genus Desulfocicer. The sequence goes on along the minus strand of JASFYZ010000026.1, from coordinate 7,723 downwards.
TCCGTTCAGCTTCTGGCCTGGCCGGTATGCATCATGGCCACCGTTGTTGTGTTCTATGGTGGATATCCCATACACAAACGGGCACTTGTGGGTATTACATCCGGATGGCCTGGAATGGAAGCCTTGATATCCACCGGCTCCTTCTCCACCTATATTTACAGCGTGTTTCATTTTTACAAGGGAAGCATCCATCTCTATTTTGATGCCGCCTCCATGCTGATTCTGCTGATTCTCACCGGGAAGATGCTGGAACAGTCCGCAAAAAATAAAATTGCTGAAGGGTTGTGGGGATTTTTTTCCCTGGTTCCCCAGAAAGTCAGAATTTGTGCAGAGCAGTTTCCCAGGGGACGGTATGTTTCCATAAAGCAATTGTCCCAGGGGGACGCATTTCTGGCGGAAGAAGGAGAAATCCTGGCTGCAGACGGCATTGTCACCAAGGGCACTGCCGTCATTGACGAGTCCTCCATCACAGGGGAGGCAAAACCTGTCAATGTCCGTCTTCAAGATACTGTCAAAAGCGGCACCCGGATTATTTCCGGTAAGATCCAGGTAAAAGCCGTGAAAGTAGGGGAGGAGTCAATTCTCGGCAGAATGCTTGCCATCATGGAAAACAGTCTTTCCGAAAAAACCGCCCAGACCCAGCGGTTTGAGAACCTCTTAAAGTTTTTTGTTCCATCGGTTATCGGGTTCTCTGTGGTGACCTATTTTTTCTGGGAGCTTTACGGGTTGAGCTCATATGAGGCTTTTAACCGAGGGATATCTGTCATGGTCATTTCCTGCCCCTGTGCCCTTGGCATTGCCATTCCCCTTGCTCTTGTGGCCGGTGTGTCTGCTGCGGGGAAAAAGGGTATCCTGGTAAGGGATTTTGAAGCGTTTGAGAGCGTTGAAGGACTGGATACCATCGTTTTTGACAAGACCGGAACATTGACCACGGGCAAACTTAAAGTGCTGGGCATGGACACGGCAAACGGTTTTTCTGCACAAAAGGCCTGGCAAATTATCCATGCCATGGAACAAGGGTCGGACCACTACATCGCCCACACCATATCAGCTTACGCAACGACCCGACGAATACCGTTGCTTGATTTGGAAGATGTCGTTTACCATTCCAACGGTGTCAGTTGCCGGTTTCAGGATGAACCCTATTGTTTTGGGAGCAGGGCTTTTGTGAATAAAAGCAATCAGGCAGACCCCTCTTTTGTCTCCCGTTCCAGGCAAGGTGCCCAGATCATATCAACGGTATTTTTATCTTTAGATGATACCATTGTCGCAGCTATCCATCTGGGAGATTCAATGAAAACCGGGGTAAAGAGGCTTGTTGCAGATATTGATAAACTGGGACTCTCCTGTTTTTTGATTTCAGGAGATGCTGAAAAATCCACCCTGGCCGCCGGAACCTTTGTGCAGATCTCGGCAGAGCAGACCCATGGCGGATTGCTGCCCCATGAAAAAGCCGAATTTATCAAAGAACTTAAACAAGCTGGCAAAAAAGTTGCCATGGTGGGGGACGGCGTAAACGATGCGCCGGCCATGGCCCAATCCGATATTGCCATGGCTGTTCATTCAGGCCTTAATCCGGGGGAGGGGGTTGCCGCCATTACCCTTATGCAGGAGACCCCGGTCCAGCTCATCGATTTTATAACGCTTGCCACACGCGTAAACCGGAAGGTCAAACAAAACCTTGTGTTTGCGCTTATTTATAACATCATCAGCATCCCGGTGGCCGCCAGCGGCTTTTTGAATCCCATCATCGCTGCAACTGCCATGCTTTTAAGCAGTCTTTCCGTGACATGCAATACCCTGCTGCTGGTAAAACGGGAATCGAAAAACAAACCATGAGGTGTTACAGACGCCCTGACCGGAGGATTGAAATTATCAACCAGAGTCCGAGAAAAGTTGCTATGACATACCCTGTAACGCCGAGGAGGTCGGTTAGTGAGATTTCGGGAAATCCCGCAAACCCAAGGTCAATGTCGAAAAGCTTCTGGGAAGAATTAAGAATCAGGGCAGCGGCAATGGTAGAGGCAGCAATGATAATCCCCACAATCAGCCGGTTGATCCCCTTTTCCAGGGATTGCTGTAGCGTGGAGGATGCTGTGTGCCGAATCTCCATGGAAAGGTTGTTGTCTGCTGCATTGGCAAGGAGCCCGCTGATGCTTGCCGGCATGGATTTAAGATGGCCTGCTATTTTGCGTGCATCCACATTCAATCGTTTGAACAGCTGGTCCGGTTCAAAATTCTGCTTTAAAAGTTTTTCGGCGTATGGCCTGGCGATTTGAAGAATGCTTGACGTGCAGCCAAGTTTTTTTCCAATGGTTTCATTTTGAACAAAAGTTTTGAAAATCAGCAGGAGATTCCTTGGCAGGGTGACCCGATGCTTGAGCACCAGTTGCATGACTTTGTCATAGACATCTCTGACAGAAATGGTGGGAAGAGAGCGGCCATAAAAGGGTTCGCTGACCTCCTTCAAATCCGCTTTGAATTCCTTGAGACGGATCTCTTTATTGTCCAGGAGACCCATCTCCTGCAGGGCATCCATAACCAGATCATAATCGTGATCTGCAAACCCAAGGCAAATATTGGCAAGTTCTTTCATCATTTCATCATCCACGTAACTCACCAGCCCGAAGTCGATAATACTGACCCGGCCATCTGCCATGACAATGGTGTTCCCCGGGTGGGGATCGGCATGGAAGAAGCCGAACTCCATGAGTTGTCGGGAGAAGGATCGCAGGCCTATAAGCCCAATTTCTCCGGGGTCGATGCCTGCGGCCTTGATGGCATCTACCTGATCGACCTTGATTCCATCGATGTACTCCATCACCAGGACTGACCGGCTTGTAAATTCACGATGGACTTTGCAGATATGCAGTTCGCGCGTATGTTTGAAATTATTTCTGAACCGCTCAATATTACCGGCTTCCACAAACATGTCCAGTTCGTTGAAGATGGTCCTTTCAAACTCTTTGACAAGGTTCACGACACCCAGCATCCTGCATCTTTCAGAACGATTCTCTATCTTCTGTGCAAGATAGTACATCAGCCGGATATCTTTGCGGATAATGGGAAGGATATCAGGTCGAATCACCTTGACCGCCACCCTCTCTCCTGAAAAAAGCCAGGCCTCGTGAACCTGGGCCACGGAAGCCGCTGCAATGGATTCGGAATTGAAGCGATCAAACAGGACTGTCAGGGGTTTGCCTAATTCCCTTTCCACCACACTGGAAATCACCGTTAAGGGAATGGGGTGTACCTGATCCTGGAGTTTTCTGAATTCATTTACAAATTCAGAAGGCAGAATATCATCCCGGGTGCTCAAAAGCTGGCCGAGCTTGATAAAGCTTGGACCGAGCTGCTCCATACAGAGGCGAATTATCCTGGGGGAAGGAAATTCGGTCTCAGCAGTAGCCCTATTTTTTTTTGGAACGCCAGGCGCTTTGGACGCAGCCTGGGCAACACGGCCAGTCACATCCCTGATCCCATACCAGACTGCGACGTAGAGAATGTACATAAACCGCCAGAGCAGCCTAAAGTTTAGAAAGAGTTTCAAAACAATCACTCGTCAGAAGCGTTGGGCGATTTATCTGCGGAGGCTTTATCCCATTTTTTTGCGATCTCTTTCAGTTTCGAACGGTCGGAGATATAATGTTCAACATAGCCGCAGTTGACACAGACGTAGTTATCGATGGGAGCCATGCTTGTAAGGCTTATGGGAATTGAATTGCTGGCAAAAGGTCCGCCTTTCAGTAGACTGGAGATAGGCCCCTCTTTAACAATCAGGTCAACTCCAGAATAGACTTCACCAGAACCACATTTAGGGCAATTGGCGTCTTTCACAATAGCACCTCCTAATAGTATCATGTTAAGAAGAAATTGTTGTTTTAATTGTCACTTTGCTCCCAGGAAAGACAGATACCCGCTCATGAGAGCCCACTGCGGTTGGGGCATCAGCTGTATTCGGCCTGGAAGATTTTTTACACTATCACAGTCTATCAAAACTTGCCAATTCACAGAAACAAATTCATCAGCACCACACACAATAAAAAAAACGGATAATAACTTGCCTTGTTGAAAAGACTCATTGCGGCTTGATTTTCACCGGTTTCCCGAAGTTTTTGTGCTGGCAGAAGCAATAGGAGGAAAGAGCCTGTCCCGAAAACCAGATATGAAAACCAGTTAAAATCAATTGGCGACAGAAAGAACACGGCTGTCATGACACATAAAGAGCCTGCCAGAAGCCCCATGATCAGGGAACTTGCAATGTCCCGTCCAAATACCAGCGGGAGTGTTTTTGCATTTATCAGCCGGTCTTGCTCTATATCTGTATAATCATTAGGGATATTTTGTCCCCCGGCTTCCCACAGGAAAAAGAAAACAAATATTAAACATAAAAACAGGGCATCGGGACTTTTGTCCACGGCAAAGACAGCAGCAACGGGGCCAGCTGCTTTTACCAACCCATTGATGACAATCCTGAGATAACTGATTTTCAATAAAAAGCAGTAAATAATCTCCAGCAGCGCGCCGCCCAGAAAAATTAGAATACAGACAGGGTTTAAATAATATGCACCCAGCACCGCCGTAACGGACCAGAAACCTGCCCATACAGCAGCGGATTTTAAGCTGATCACGCCCTGGGCAAGGGGGTGTCGGGTAAGGATGGAGTCAAGGTCAGTTACTTGTCTATCGACCAGCCGAATATTTTTTTTATCGTCTTTGTATCCGGCAATATCATTGAGTGCATAAACCGCTGTATACCCAGAAAAAACAGTGATAACGCCTGCCAGGACAATCCCTGTATCAGGGAAATACCCAAGATAAACCAGGGCGGCAAAAACAGGGGCCATCATGTCGAGCACGCCGTGATGGGTCCGTGAAAGGGCAAAAAAGAATTGAAGTTTTTCCGGAACTATCGTGTCATAAAAGGACATTACATTTTTCAAACGCCACCCCGCTAAAAGTAGAACAAAATATCAAACTCCGCCTTGAAAACAAGTCTTCATCCCGTTGAACACCGGCACACCCATGCATTGACTATTAAATATTATTGTTGTAGGTCATAACCAAACCCTAAAGGGCTGGGCTTGAATAGTTTCGGCCTTATAACCGGATTTTTTAGTAAAAAGCCAAAGACATAAGTACCCGAGCATATATTCCTCAAGATAAAATCCAGAGATATGATATATATCCATGGAATACATGAAAAACATATGTGTGGGTACTTACCATGGCTGCATCAAGATACCGACGAAACTGTTGCAATAATCACACATGAGCGAAAAGTATAAACGGATCAGGCGAAAACTTCAAGAATTTATTCACTAAAGCGCCTGAAATAAGTAAATATTCGGGTTGGTAATGTAAATGTTTGGCCAGTGCCCTATATTCGTTTATTTGGGACTGCGTAGCATACTAATGCTATGTGAGCAGGTCAAAATAGGCGAAGATGGGGTGCTGGTCGAATATTTACTGAAATAAAACCATAGACAGGGATTCTCAAGGAACCGCATGACACATAATATCTCTTCAAGTGAAATTGAAAAATTCAACGATTTTGCAACAGATTGGTGGGATGAAAACGGAAGGATGAAATCTCTTCATGATATCAATCCCTTACGGCTTAAATACATTATGCAGCAAACAGATCTTAAGGGAAAACGGGTGCTGGACGTAGGCTGCGGCGGCGGGATACTTACCGAAAGAATTGCAAGACAGGCTGCCGCCACCATCGGCATTGACGCATCATCGGAAATGACGGCCATTGCCAGGACCCACGCAAAACAATCCAACCTTGACATCCACTATATCGATACGGACATCGAACATATCACCCGGTTCACTGAAACCGGTTTTGACGTCATTCTCTGCATGGAACTGCTTGAGCATGTGCCAAGCTATGAATCGGTCATTGCGGCGTGCAAAAGTACCCTGAATCCCGGGGGGATCGTTATTTTTGCAACCATCAACCGCAACCTGATGTCCTTTCTTCTGGCTGTGGTGTGTGCGGAATATGTTCTGGGGCTTCTGCCAAAGGGTACCCATGACTGGGCATCATTGATCAAGCCTTCTGAACTGAACCGGGCCTGTTTTGACGCTGGATTGAAACAGATTGATATCACAGGGTTTTCATACAACCCGATTACCCGGAATTACTATTTGTGCAAAAATTCCATGGTCAACTATCTGGCAAGCTTCACCGCTGTTTGACCCCTTCGATGATCCGGTTGTTTTTGCCCGGATCACAGCAGGCCTTCTTAAGAAACGCGACCCCCTGCCTCACAATGTCAAAATTCATTTCATGGCGTTCACATTTCTCCCCGATACCATGGGGCATGGTAAACGTCAACCTGCCCCCCAGGTGCTGCCGGAACTCTTCAAGCCCGTTTTCTATTTCAAGGCGACCCGAAGTGTCCGTGGTCTCCAGATAGTGGCTCCAGACCGGGAGATCGCAATTTATCAGCGCTGTGATGATACGGTCCAGTTCGGCCCGGGAAATCAGGGATAGTTGCCATGCATAATAGGAGTCGAGAGCAATACCCACTGAAACTGCCTGGCCGTGCCCCATGGAGAACCCGGACAGCATTTCAAGCTTGTGGGCAGACCAGTGACCATAATCCAGCGGCCGTGATGACCCTGTTTCAAATGGGTCACCGCTGTGGGCGATGTGATGAAGATGTAGCCGGGCGCATCTTTCAATGGTCTCTTCGATGGCCTTTGGGTCCCTTTGTTTCAGCAGCGCACAATTTTTCTCAAGAAATAAAAAAAAGGTGTTGTCGCGTATCAAAGCAATTTTAAAGGCTTCCGCCACTCCCCCGATAAAATGCTCAAAGGGCAGGGTTTCCAAGAAATCATAGTCATTGATCACCGCTACGGGTAGATAAAATGTGCCAATACAATTTTTTTTACCATACTGGTTTATGCCGTTTTTAACACCAATGCCGGCATCGTTCTGGGCCAGGGTTGTCGTTGGAATCCGGACCAGCTGTATCCCCCTGTGGAAGATGGCAGCGCTGAATCCCGCCATATCCAGAAGAGCTCCTCCGCCCATGGCGATGACCACACCGTGCCTGTCCAGTTCAGCCGTGTCCATGGCCTTAGTTGCCCGGTGTACATGGTCCCAGGAATTTTTCACCTGTTCACCGCCGGGAAACACCACAGGTTCTAAGGCCAGGCAAATAAGGGTTTTGTGGTGTTCAAACCACTGGATAATGTCATTTAAAAGTTGTGGGTTCTGGCGGGTCAGCCCGTCATCAATCATCACCACTATTTTCCTTGGCCGGGTCTGGTTTTCAACGGTAAGGGTCTTGATGAGAACGGGATTGCTGGTGTTAAAAATACAGTAATTGAGAATGGAAATATTTATTTCATTAGCATAAACGAAGTTATTCAAACAACACCAAAAACTTTAAAAGAAGCTAAAGGTATTGTTACTGCAGATTATCAAACACAGCTTGAAAAAGAGTGGATTGCAAGTTTAAAAGCAAAATACAAAGTAGATGTTAACAATGATGTTTTATCAACTGTAAAGCAATAAATATAATTCAATGTTTTATAAAAACAGAAACCAAACCTTTAAAAAAATAAACTGATGATTAAAAAATTTAGATTCTTTTTAGTAGTTGTAATGTTGAACTAAACCTCACTATCGTTCGGTAGCTTTTCGCTGACTTTGATTTTCATCATAAATCAAAGGGTTATGGTGTTTACAAGTCGCCTTTCAAAA
>JASFYZ010000025.1:0-4501 GCA_045046665.1 Desulfobacterium sp. | reverse complement strand
TCTGAAATAAAGGCAAAGGTTGAAAAAGCACTGGAAACGGTGCGCCTTCCCGGGGTGGGAAACCGGAATCCCTCCCAACTTTCCGGGGGGCAGCAGCAGCGTATTGCCCTGGCCCGGGCCATTGTCATTGAGCCCGATGTGCTGTTGATGGACGAGCCTCTGTCTGCGTTGGATGAAAATTTAAGGGAAGACATGCGCCGGGAAATCGATAACCTCCAGGACGAACTGGGGGTGACCACCATTTTTGTCACCCATGATCAGAGAGAAGCCCTTTCCATGTCGGATAAGGTGGTGGTGATGAAGGATGGATTTATCCAGCAGGAGGGTACCCCCGAAGAGGTTTACAACAATTCGGTAAACCATTTTGTTGCCGATTTTTTGGGTCATTCCAATTTTTTAAATGCCGTGGTTGAAGAAAAACACAAGGATTTTATGAAAGTCCGCCTGGACGATAAAAGCAGCTGTCTGGTGAGTCCGGTGGGGGATTTTGAAAAAGGTGACAAGGCGGAAATAGTTATCCGTGCCCAGAAAATGACACTGGGCTATATGACTGAACATTCCCCGGAAAAAGATATGAATTTTTTCCATGGCACCATTGTGGACCGCAGCTACATGGGGGGCGAGGTGAGTTATTTTGTAGAACTTCCCGGTAAACAGGTGCTGCATGTCATTAATTTTGTGAAGCGTTCTCCCTATCGCCGGGGGGACGATGTTTTTGTAAAGGTGGATCCATTTCACTGCCGATTGCTGCAATCATGAGTTGACCTCCCAACATATTCGGTGTTGTGATCAAACCCTTTTACTCAATGCCCCCTTTTTTGAGAAGCTGGCCATAAAAAACGGGGTCATCGCGTTTTAACAGGATCGTTGCGTTTTGGCGAAGGCAAAGGTGAAAACAGCGTGGCAGATTTTTCGAATTGTACACCCTTGAAAAAGAGTTTTCTGTGGATCAAGCAACATCTGGATCCCTCCTGGAGCTATATCATCATCGAAAATGATGGGAACCCACAGGAATCGTCCCTGTTCAAGATGGGTCACATGGCTTACACCCGTTTAAAAAAAGAGAAGTACACCTGGCAACAGGTCATTGACATGGATGTTTCCAGGGAGTACCTGGTGATCCGGATTCCGCCTGATGATGAGCAAAAATGCCTTGGCAGAATCATGGGATTTGGGTTTTCTGGAAACGCAGTGTATTATTTGTATAAAGCAGAAGAGACAAGAAAATGAAAGAGAATCAGGATGGGCGGCTGAAGATCCGCTTTGAGCATTCAAAAAAAGAGGCAGATGTGTCATTGTCCACCTTGGTGGACGGTGCGGTGAAATTTTTGGAATTTTATGGGAATGCGCAGTTCTGTGGTCGGGAATTTATTACCATTGTGGGACAAGGGGATGGGGAAAGCAAGTTTTCCGCATTTTTGAGGGCCACGGGATATGAAACTGATGCCATGGGGTTTTTCTCGGCGGTGTTTGGGGCCATTGGCAGTGCCCGGGCACGCCACCTGGTTTTAAATGGGATAACGCTGCCCCATATGCTGCTGGTGGCGCTGCTGGAGCGGGCGATACCGGGACATGGGTATCTTTCCATTAAAGGGCCAGACCGTTTGGAGGCGACCACCAATTTGGACATCCCAGATGACCAGCGGGAAGATCTCCAGAAAGTCATGGATAAATATCCGGTGCGCCTTTCCCGACATACTATCCGACAAATGATGGTATCCCGGGATGTGGCGTATCAATACATGCCCTTTGTGGAAGAGTTGGGTTCCGTGGGACATGAAAACACCTGGATTGGCCAGTTCCATGAAGGTCTGCTGGAACAGATGTACCAGAACCGGGTTATTTTTCTGCTCAATATGAGTTGCCCCGTCTATTGCCGCTTTTGTTTCAGGAAGCATAAAGAATCCAGGAATGAAAACAACCCCACGGTGGAAGGTGTCAAAGCCGCAGTGCTCCATGTGAGAAATTCGCCATCCATCAAGGAGATTGTGGTCACCGGGGGGGATCCCTTCATGAACCGGGCAAACATGGCGGCCACCATTGACGGACTCATGACGGTGGATCATGTTCAGACCCTGCGCCTTGCCACGCGGTCGGTGGCCTATTATCCGGATCTGTTTCTGGAAAACGAAGGGGCCTATCTTAAATATCTCAAGCAGAAAAGTCTGGAACTCCAGCAGAACGGCAAACGCATGGAGCTTGCCACCCATTTTATCCATCCCGATGAGGTCTCCCCTGAAAGTCTTGATATTATATCTGATCTGGTTAAAAACGGTATTGCCGTGTATATCCAGACCCCGTTTTTAAATGACTGTAATGATACTGGGCCGGAGCTTGTGAAATTGTTCCATCTGCTCCGGGGGGCCGGGGCCGAGCTGCATTATATTTACATTCCTTGCAGCCCCATCCATGGGAACTCCATATATTGGAAACCCCTGTCCGACGGCATCTACATGGCAAAGCACCTCCGGGCCCATCTGTCAGATAGGGTTATGCCCCGGATCTGCACGGCCACTCCCATTGGTAAGATGGACTGGCACACCAGCGGCTGGGCCGTGGAACGGGTGGCAGACAATGAGAATTTTGTCTGGATCAGAACCCCTTATACCCCGGCATATTTCAAGGCTTTTGCCCCCCTTACGGAAAAACTTACCAATGTCCGGGCCAATGCCGAGGGTACCATTGACATTCAGTACATGGCAAAGATCGGTTATGACGCGCTGCTTCTTGGGAATCGTCCTTCCCGGGTGGCTCCGAAAAATGCGTCGGCAACACAGACACAGGTGCAGGAACTCCGAGGGAAGCTGTCAGCCGAGTGTCAGACTCGGTTCTCCGTGGTGGACACCGGGCTTGAGGGTATGGCCCGACTCCATGAAACAAGGGTGCTGGTAACGGCGGGTCAGGCAGGAGAAAAGGAAATGGCTTACATCGCAGCCGATTTCCGTATTACTGATGTGGTGATCACTGCCAATGGCGATGCCGTGGATCATCTGTATGATATTGCACGAATTGTGCGGTATTTGCAGGATATTCCCCATGTCAATGCCGTACGGCTTTGTTCCATGGCCTTTGCTGCAACCCCCGAAGCCTATACCCTGGGAGTGATCAATACCCTGGGGGATCTCAACCGGTTGACAGTGGTCAATCCGTTGCGCCTTGAAATTGAAACCTGGTTTGTACAGGATCGGGAGGTTCAACCCATCCATGCGGCAGTGGCAGGGCGGCTCAACAATAAGGGTATCACCGTATACGCCAATGTGCCGTTGCTTGGCGGAGTAAATGACACCGATACCGCCATTCATGATCTGGCCTATGCGCTTCGAAGATCCGGTATTGAGTTTCACCATCTCTATGTGGCAGGTCTTCCCCTCCAGAGGCAATGGAATATAAAGCATCCCGTGGATTCCTATGATGTCATTGACATTGCCACCATGGTGAGACGGGAAGGGTCGGGCAGGGAAATCCCCAGATACATCATTGCAACACCCCTGGGTGAGGTGGATTATGGATTAACTTCGGAATTTATCCGGGAGGGGGATGCCGTCAAGGTGAAACTTACCTGTTATGACACGGCTTATTATCGATCCATGGACCCGGAGTTTGTCTTTCCAGCCAGTGTTGAAGCGGATCCGGATGGACGGCCTGTTCTGGATCTGCCAGGATTTATTAAAACCAATGATTTCCCTATTTCCTGACCTGGAGGCCTATGATGCGATATCCCTATATTGATTACAGTGACCGGGTGAAAATCTGCCCTGTTTTTGAAAATTTGACTGGTGATCCCCTGGTGCTGGACCTGGGTGCCGGTGCGCCGGTGTATAAGAAGGTGGACATCCAGGACCAGAAGGCTTTCCAGGCATGGCTTGACCGCACCATGGACGGTCAATATACCTGGGGGGTGGCCTCCTATCTGGAAAATCGGGAACCCCTGCTTTATGCTTACCCCCAGATGCGCAGTGAACAGCGGTATTATCATCTGGGGCTGGATATTATTGTGGATCTGGGCACCCCTTTACATGCGCCCCTGGATGCCACGGTGGTGCACAGTGACTACGAAGAAGGGCCGGGGAATTATGGTGGTAATGTGCTGTTGCGCCACGACGGTGAGGGGTTTGAGACCTTTTATTCACTGTACGGTCATTTAAACCGAAAACAATTACCATCGGTGGGGGAGGCCTTTGGGGCAGGGGATACCTTTGCAATGATTGGCGATTTCCATGAAAATGGTAATTGGTTTTACCACACCCATCTCCAGGTGGTTACCCAAAAGGGATATGAGCAGGGCTGGGTCTCCAAAGGCTATTGCACGGCCGAGGATCTGGCCATCATGGATGGCATCTGTCCCTCGCCCTTGTCTTTGTTTAAACTTTAAAACTGGGACCTGGTTTTAATTTTCCATAAAACCCCCATGCCCTAGCGGGCACAACGAAGATTGAAAGTGATATCATACCGCCCCCCCGAGGGGCAATGGTCCCGGCCCGGAACCGTAGACGGCCCAATT
>JASFYZ010000024.1:0-8276 GCA_045046665.1 Desulfobacterium sp. | reverse complement strand
GGGGATTAAAGAATTCTTTTGTCCAGACGGGGAAAAAGGGCGGTCTTTCCTGCCCCTTTCATGGATTGATCGGGGTATTTTTGTCTGTTTCATGGCCCCTGGGAAATAAAATACTTGATTTGATTGTTTATCTGTTGTAAATGCGCAATCTATAAGGTATCTAAAATAGGTCGTAAAGATCTAAAAAATAGATCATGTATTAATAATCCAATCAGGAGGTTTTTTTAAGATGGCTTTTACCCCAGTCGTAGACGAAGGCAAATGTGTAGGTTGTGAAGAGTGTGTTGATGTCTGTCCCGTGGAAGTGTTTGAGATGGTAGATGGTAAATCCAGTCCCGTTAATGCAGAAGAGTGCATGGGTTGCGAGAGCTGCGTTGAAGTATGTGAAGAAGATGCCATTGTAATTGAAGAAGATTGATTCTTTTTTTATTGCGTGACTGATAAAACCCCCGGAAATGAGTTTACCTCGTTTTTTGGGGTTTTTTATTTGTACTCTGGTTTGGGCCTTTTATATGAAAAAAAAGGTACTGGGTACTGGGTTTTGGGTGCTGGGTACTGGGGCTTACAACGACTGCTTTTTTATGATTCGTTGTGTCCGTCAGGGCATGGCCGTTATATCCGTTTTTAGGTGTTGCAAACATTCGCCACTGTGTGGTATCCCTTTATATTATGAAACAATATCGCATTGACGGTCTTGATCTACAGGACCACCGGAAACTGAAATCATACTTGGATACCCATCTGGGGGCTCCCATGCTGGGTAATATTTATTGGCTTGAGCTGGATAGTCACTTGCTTAGCCCCCTCCAGAAGGCCCATGAAAAGTGTTCTCCCCACTGTTTTGCCCTGGAATTGGAAGAAACCTTTCTCTCCTGCGAATTCCTCGTCAGAATCAAGAAAAATATAAGATGTGACTGCATGGGATACGCCACCCCGGATCAACGGGAGTGGTTGATCACCACCGTGGACACCATCTTGGAGACGCTTTCCATCACAGCCTGATGGAAGGGATGAATACCTCTTTCAGGAGAAAACACATATGTTAAAAATTATACCATTGGGCGGCCTGGGTGAAATTGGTCTGAACATGATGGTGGTGGAGTACGATGAGACCATCATCATCATTGATGCGGGACTCATGTTCCCTGAAGATTATATGCTGGGTGTGGATATCGTTATTCCCGAGATGGAGTATGTTCGGGAAAATCGAGATAAAGTAAAGGCAGTTGTGTTGACCCACGCCCATGAGGATCACATTGGTGCTTTGGCATATCTTTTAAAAGACATGCCTCTGCCCGTATACGGTACGGCCTTTACCCTGAGCATTGTGAAGAATAAGTTCAAGGAATTTGATTCCCTGGGCAATGTGGAACTCAACTTGGTGTCTCCCGGTGGAAAGATTTCGCTTGATCCCTTTGATATTGAATTTATCCGGGTGAGCCACAGTACGGTGGATGGAGTGGGGCTGGCCATTAATACCCCGGAAGGGATGATTGTTCACACCGGTGATTTCAGGATTAACCATTGCATGGAAGAGTGCAATGTCACTGATATCTCAAGGTTCTCTCGGTTGGGGGATGAGGGGGTTCTGGCATTGTTCTCCGATTCCACTAATGTGGAGAAAGAGGGGTACACCGATTCAGACCAGAAGGTGAGCGAATCCATCAACAAAATTGTCGCAGAAAGTGAGGGTCGGGTGATTGTGGCCCTGTTTGCTTCCAATGTGTTTCGAATTCAGCAGATTATTAATATTGCGTTGCATCACCATCGTAAGATTGTCTTTAACGGGCGAAGCATTGAGCAGACCGTGGCCGTGGCCCGGGAGCTGGGGTATCTGAAATATCCGGATAATATGTGCCTGGATGTTAAAAAGGTCAATTCCTGTAAGGACACCGACGTGATGATCATCACCACGGGAAGCCAGGGGGAGCCCATGTCTGCGCTTTCCCGCATGGCAACGGGATTTCACAAGCAGGTGAACATCAAAAAGGGAGACAGTGTGATTCTCTCCTCCAAATCCATTCCCGGCAATGAAAAGGCCATCTCCAATATTATCAATAATCTTTACCGCCGGGGGGCCCAGGTGGTCTACGATAAAATAGCCCAGGTCCATGTGTCAGGCCATGCCTGCCAGGAGGAGCTGAAGTTGATGATCAAACTGACCAAACCCCGTTATTTTATCCCCATCCATGGAGAGTACCGGCATCTGGTCACCCATGCCCGTCTGGCAGAGGGGCTGGGTCTTCCCCGGTCCAATGTACTTCTGGCGGAAAATGGAAAGGTGATCACCTTTGATGAAACCGGCGGCAGGATTGCCGGAACCGTGAACACCGGCCGGGTGCTCATTGACGGTAAAGGTATTGGAGATGTGGGCCGCAGTGTATTAAAGGAGCGGCGAAATCTTTCCGAAGATGGGCTGGTGGTGGTCTCCATGATAATTGATGAAGAGACGGGGATTGTACTATATGGCCCGGAGCTGATTTCCAAGGGTTTTGTATTTGGTGCAGAAACCGGTTATCTGGTGGATGATGCCCAGTGCGTGATTTTGGAGATTGTTGAGGAGGTGGAGGCGGGTTCCGACTCCCGGGTGGAAATTATAAGAACCCGGTTGCAAAAGGCCCTGAAGCAATATTTCTTTTTCACCATCCGGCGACGTCCGGTGATTCTACCTATTATTATCGAAGTGTAATGCCGAGAGGGGACAGATTTAAATCTGCCCCCTTGTCCTTTGGGTCCCAATGGGCCGGACCCATCCCCCGCCGGGGGCTCTGCTGTCGGTACTTCAGGGTTTCTTAAAATAAAGAACCATACTTTTTCCCAGAATGGGATTGAGCAGTCGCTCCACCAGCTGAGTGATGGCAGGTTTTTCCATGAGATCCCACACCAGCAGGCGATGGTAGGCATTGACCAGGGCTGAATCGGTGCGATGGATGCCAACAAGGCATTTCAGCCACCAATAGAGGGTGTGGAGGGCATGGGCATGGTGGCCCCCCATGGAGATCATGCCTTGGTGACGCACCTGCTCCATGAGACGGGTGCCACGGTAAATACGAATATGACCACCAGGGCTGTTGCAGTATTCCTGGGAAAGTGCCCAGCACAGTTTTTCCGGCCAGTATCTGGGCACGGTGATGGCCAGGGTTCCCCCGGGTTTTAATATCCTTACAAGCTCCTGGAGTGCTGTTTCTTCTTCTCTTATATGCTCCATGACTTCAGAGCAGATCACCAGATCAAAGCTGGCACTTTTAAAGGGCAATTTCCCAATATCCGAGCGGGCCAGGGTCCAGTTTCCTCCTGGCCCGGAGATGAGCTGGTGATGAAATGTCAGTTTTTTACCGGCTGTGATAAGGTCGTCATGGCACATATCCGACCCCACGCACAGGGTCCCGGGAAATTCTGATGCCCTGGCCGTGTGCCGTCCCTCTCCACATCCCATATCCAGTATTTTATCCCCGGGTTTTGGGGCCAGTCGCTTAAAATCAACGGTAATCACGGATCACGTCCCTGTAAGTCTCAACGGTTTTTATGGCGGTTGTTTCCCATGTGAACTCTTTTATGATGCGATTATATCCTGCCTCTGCCAGTTTTTCTCGTTGATTTTTATCTTCCAGCAGTTCCAGAATGGCCAGGGCCAGGGCAGTGGCATCTCCGGGAGGAACGAATTTTGCGGCATCACCGGCCACCTCGGGCAATGCCCCCCCGGTGGTGCAAATAACAGGAAGTCCACAGGCCATGGCTTCCCCCACTGGCAGGCCAAAGCCTTCGTAAAGGGAGGGCACTACGGCAAGGCTTGCCTTGGCATATTCAAGGAGAAATTCCCCATCGTCAAGTCTGCCGGTGAAACGAACGTGGTTTTTCAGGTCAAGGGATTGGATTAGTTTCTTAATGATGCCATTCTTTTTGGGGGTGCCCACCACCACCAGTTCAACAGGTCTTGCATCTGCCACCTGCCGCAGGGCATGGATGAGATAATAAAGCCCTTTTAAGGGGGTGTCAGCACTGTTGGTGACAATGATGCGGTGGGGATTTCGTTTTATACTTCCCACCGGATGGAACAACTCTGTGTTGATGCCAATGGGAATGGTGGAAAATCTTTCTTTGGGGATATTAAATTCCGAGGCAATGTCATCCCGGGAGGAGTGGGACACCGTGATAATCCGGGGAAGCCGCCGGGCCACAAATTTTTGCATGCCAATGAAGGAGTACCATCGAATTTGCTGGAGTTTTTTGTAAAAAGACCGGGTGGATTGAATGGCAATGCGGCGGTCCACGGTCATGGGGTGGTGGATGGTGGCGGTGACGGGCATTTTCCGGGAAAGGCCCAAGATATCATAGGCCAGACACTGGTTGTCATGGATAATGTCGTATCTGTCCATGCGACCCTTGAGATATTTTTTCGCCCGCATGCCAAAGGTCAGGGGCTCTGGGTATCCCATGGTGGAAACCCCCAGCCATTCCATTAAGTTAATGGGGTCCTTGAGTTCATCAAGCCCCGGGGTTCTAAAAAGATCGTCGGGGTTGTAGAGGTCCAGGGTTTTGAGTAGGGTCAGGTGTGGACCCGGGGTGAGCTGGGGATCCGGGGGACCAGCAATCACCTCAACCCGGTGTCCCAGATCGGACAATGCCCGGCTAAGATTTCTGACGTAAACGCCCTGGCCCCCGCAATGGGGGTTACTGCGATAACTGATAATGGCAATGGAAAGTCTGGATTGCATGGTGTTTGATGGTGCGCCCGGCTGGAATCGAACCAGCGATCTTCAGCTTCGGAGGCTGACGCCTTATCCACTGGGCTACGAGCGCATGTCCTTTCTTATAGTCTTCTTTTCATGAAAAATCAATTTTTTTATGAGGGGCCATAAAAAATAATATCTGTTTGGAGTTCCTTCATCTTTATGTTTTACACTTGTTGGAGCCATGACCCCTTTTTTTAGAACTCATTCTCTTAAAAGTGTAAAGTACTTGGGGGCTGTATAAAGGCCGTCAAAATATGTGGAGTGGTGAAGGATGTCCCCTATTTGACATATTTTTCTAAGATACAGGACCTGGCCTCTCCGACCACGTAAAGGGATCCTGCAACACAAACCGTACCCTCCGGCGGGGCGGTGTCAATGGCATGAGTCACAGCCTCTCCCACGTCGTCAATGACGGTGGTTTTCACCTGGGTCAGATCTTTTGAGATTTTCCGAAGAATTTCAGGGTCAAGGTTTCGATTGATTTTCGGACGGGTGAATATAATGCGGTGGGCCGTGGGAACAAGGTATTCCAGCATTTTTCGGTAGGGTTTGTCATCCAGAACACCCAGGACCAGTGTGAGGTGGGGGGCTTTTCCCTCCTCTTTTAAAAACCGAGCCAGGTTTTCTGCCGCGTGGAGGTTGTGGGCCCCGTCCAGAATCACATGGGGATCATGGAGGATGTATTCCAGGCGCCCGGGCCACTGGGTGGTGGCAAGTCCCTGTCGTATGGTTTCAGGGGTAATGGCCGGGGGCTGGGGATTGGTTTCTCCCGGGGTGCATAAAAGTTCACAGGCCCCCAGGGCCAGGGCTGCATTCTGGATCTGGTGTGCCCCGGGCAGGGGTGTTTCAAGTCCCTTAAGGGAGAGCGAGATACCCTGGTAATCAAAGGGAGAAGAGGGCTTATCGTTGACGACGGTGGTGGAAAAGTGATCCCCCATGACGTAAAGGGGTGCCCCCTGTTTTTGGGCGGTATTCTTTATTACACCAAGGGCCTGGGGGTGGGAAACCCCGGTGATCACGGGGACGCCGGATTTGATGATCCCCGCTTTTTCACCGGCGATCTCTTCCAGGGTATTTCCCAGATAGTCGGTGTGTTCAATGGAGAGATTGGTGATGATGGAAAGGGCAGGGTTTAACACATTGGTGGCATCCAGTCGGCCTCCCATACCCGTTTCTATGACGGCCCAGGTTACTTTTCTCAGGGCAAACAGATAAAAGGCCATGGTGGTGGTCAGCTCAAAATAGGTGGCCCTGCGCTCTCCGGTGTCCACCGCTTTAACAGCCAAGTAGGCATCAACGATCTCATCATCGGACACCTGGACACCATTGATGGCAAATCGTTCGTTGAATTTTATCAGGTGGGGGGAGGTGTAAAGGCCGGTGGTGACGCCGGTGGCCTTCAGTATGCTGGCAATGGTGGAGGCAATGGAACCCTTGCCGTTTGTGCCAGCTATGTGCACGGTATGAAAGGTCTTTTCCGGCGATCCCAGCCGTTCCAGGATACCGGCCACGGTATCCAATTCCAATTTTATGCCAAATCGTCCCAGGGCAAACAGCTCTTCCAGGCACTGGTGGTATGATAATTTTTCCATGGTTCCCTCGGGGGAATTTTTAAATGGTGTGGCCATCAGGATAAAAACCCGACTGAAGTGGCCAGTTGAATCTGGCTTCCAGTCGGGTTTTTATAAACCTGAGCAAGATGGATCTGTGTGACTACTTTTTTCGAGAAGCTGCTATTCTTTGCCTTCTCATGGCTTCTCTCATCTTGCGTCGTCTGAACTGACTCGGCTTTTCAAAGTTTTTTTTCATTTTCAGACGTTTGAAAAGACCGTCGTTCTGAATTTTCTTTTTCAGAATTTTCATGGCTCTTTCAACGTCATTGTCAATGACCTTGACTGTGATATCCTTCAACTGCATCGCCCCTTTCTTGCCCATCATGAATATCGATGGTTTATTTTTTATAACCCTTGATCTATATCACCGTTAAAGGGCATTTTCAAGGAAAAAATGAAGCGAACCAGCAATTCTAACATTGGCTTAGAATCCCGTGCGTCATTAACTGCCCCGGACGGTCAACATTAGAATTGCTGTGAAGCGCGTATGTCATGTAGGGACAGATTACAATTTTGAAATCAGCTCTTCGGTGACGGAGTTCAAGTCTTTTTCTCCCTGGAGGGTAAAGTACTTGACGCTGTCATCCTTTGCTGCCAAATCACGGAAATGGTAGGCAGATGCAAGGGTGCCATCCACATCGTTGTAATAAATGGAGTGTCTTTTATCGATGGCATTTTCATCTTGATCATCGGCCCGCTTGGTCAGGGCAGCACCGCACACCCGGCACTTGTCTCCGTCGGGTTTGATGGCATCAATGAAGATATTGTTGGGATGATTGTTGTCTTTTTCACACAGTCTGCGACCCATGATACGATCCTTGGCAATCTGTCGGTCCAGGAGCATTTCAATGACATAGTCCAGCTTCATGCCAGCCTCTTTAAGGGATGCGTCCAGTTTCTCGGCCTGTACCTTATTTCTTGGGAACCCGTCCAGAAGCCATCCGTTTTTGCAGTCATCCTGTTTCAGGCGGTCAAGCACCATGGGGATGGTGATGTCATCGGGAACCAGATCTCCCTTATCAATGAAGGCCTTGGCCTGTTTGCCAAGTTCGGTGCCGCCCTTGATGTTTTCTCGAAAGATGGCACCGGATTCAATGTGGGCGAAGTTGTATTTGCCCTTGAGAATAGAGCCCTGGGTGCCTTTACCGCTGCCGTTGGGTCCGAAAAAAATGATGTTCATGGAATGCTCCTTTTGGATTGATGGTTAACATTGCTATTTAATAAGGGGTTGACGCCCCGATTCGTCGGTGTTGATTTTAGATAAAATGCCCACAGCAGAGCCCCCGGCGTCTGTCCTGGCTGGAACATTGAAAAGCAAAGGGGGTGTGTTCTGTCATTTTTATTGTTTGTTGTGGGCAGGCAATGGTGAATCGCCTTGGTCTATCCATGACAGTTATTTAAAAACCGCACCCCTTAAATATAAAAGTGGTTGATGAATGTCAAGCTTTGGGCCATTGAAAAAAGAATATGGAAAAAATAATTTTTAAAATCGCGCTAACTGGCCCAGTCGGTTCTCTTTTATTTTAATCTGCGGCACGCTTTTGCTTGACATTGGATTAAAAGGGGTTTACATCATGTAGCAATAATATTCATGGTATTTCTGCATGTGTTTGTTTTGTATGTCGCGGAATTTCATGGATCTTTTTACACCAAAGCTTCCTGCCGTCAGTGCCATTTTCGTGTCAGTTGGACAGCGATTGTCAGCACGCTTTTACACCATTCAATCAGTGCGTCTCATTTCTTAAACAACGGGCGTCTCTGAAAAAAATATTTAGATATCATTTATTCCTTGGAAACAGATTGCTTCAGTAGCATATCACCCATGCCAATTACATCATTTCGATTTATATACCCATCTGCCTTTAGTTGCCCTCATTTCCCAGTTTTTTTCTGGATACACCCTTGGTTTATCAAAAATTCTGGACGTGGC
>JASFYZ010000023.1:0-10392 GCA_045046665.1 Desulfobacterium sp. | reverse complement strand
ATTTTTTATGATGAAATCAACACGATTAACGGTAACTCAAAAAGATATTCATGGTTTCAAAGGGGATCTGCTTGTATTTTGTGCACTGAAACGGGAAAATAAACTTCCCTGGTGTGATGATGAAATCATCTCCATGGTGACCCACGCCCATGAATTGGGTGATTTTTCCGGCAAAGAGGATGAAACCTTTCTTTTCTATCCGGAGCAGACCCACATGACCCCGGAATTTTCAGCCAGGCGGGTATTGGTCCTGGGACTTGGAACAGAAAAGGAATTGGCAGATGACATAACAGCCAGGGAAGCCTTTCGAAAGGCCGGGGGCGTGATTGCCAAAGCCGTTGAAAAAATAAAGGCCGGAAATATTATGATTCGTATTCCCACCCTGGCCATCTGTCCCTTTGAAGATATGGGAGAATGCCTGGCAGAGGGGGTTGTTCTGGGGAATTATCGGTTTGACAAATATAAGAAAGAAAAACCGGAAGAAGACCGATATAAAGGTCTTAAGGAGATTAAATTATTTTCTGAACAGAATCAGAATGAGCTTAAAAAAGGGACTAAAAAGGGTGGAATGGCAGCCCGGGCAGCCTGTCTGGCAAGGAATATGGCCAATGAACCCGGCAACGGCTGGACCGCTTCTGATTTTGCGGCCTATGCCAGCAAATTGGCTGAAACCTATCAGTTCAAGCTCAGTGTGCTTAATACGGCGGACATGAAACAACTGGGCATGGGGGGCATACTGGCCGTGAACCAGGGGTCCACCGAGCCGTCCAAGATGGTGATTCTGGAATATAGACCCACGGGAAAAAACGAGACCCTGCTCCTGGTGGGCAAGGGAGTTACCTTTGATTCTGGGGGCGTCAGCTTGAAACAGGCCCCGGGAATGGAAGAGATGAAGTACGATATGTGTGGAGGTGCCGCAGTGCTGGCCGCCATGGAGGCCGTGGGACGGGAAAAACCCAAACTGGGTGTGGTGGCCATTATCCCGGCCACTGACAACATGGCAGGAGGCGGGGCTGTAAAACCCGGGGATATCATCCGTCATTACGATGGCACTACCTCGGAAATCGTCAACACCGATGCCGAGGGCCGGATGATCCTGGCCGATGCCCTGGCCTATGGTATAAAAACCTTTAATCCTACCTGTGTGGTGGACATTGCCACATTGACAGGTGCCGCCATTATGGGCCTGGGACACCATTATTCCTGTGTTTTGAGTAATAATGATGCCCTGGTCCAACGTCTGGAAGATGCCGGGAAACGCACGGGGGAACCCATGTGGCGGCTACCCCTTGGTAAGGAGTACAGCAAGCAGATTGAATCCAAGGTGGCAGACATTAAAAACATCGGGGGTAAATCCGCCGGCACCATCACCGCCGCAGCCTATCTGGAGCATTTTGTGGGAAAAACGCCTTGGGCCCACCTGGACATTGCCGGAACCGCATGGAACTTCACTGAAAAGTCCTACATCCCCAAAGGCCCTTCCGGCATGGGGGTACGCACCTTCATTGATTTGATTCGTAACTGGAAAAAAGGCGTAGTGGGGCTTAATTAACCAAACCCATGTGTATCTGTTCAGCAGCACCCCATCTTCACCCATTCAGGCCTTCTCGAATAGCAATCGTATGCTTCGAAGTCCTGACTGGGCGATGGGGGCACGGCTAAACAGATACCGAGCAGTGGGTTTCCCAATTTTGGGGTGCTATCTGAATAGTTATACCCCTGTTTTATTAAAATGGCGTTTGATCAGCAATTCTAATTTTTTGGCCCAGAATTCGGGTGTGTTATGAACCAGCCGGAATATCAAAAATTAGAATTGCTGATTTAAGAAGATCTGCATTGACCGGAGAAATTGCTTTTGAAGATCCAACATCTTAGTTACACGGGGGAAAACAGCCACACCCTCACCATTGACCAATACGAGTTACTCCCGGGGGAATCCCTTCTGGTGTGTGGCAGAAACGGCAGCGGGAAATCCTTGCTGGTGGGCATTCTTACAGGAGAAATCATGCCGGATCAGGGTAGCGTAGACCTCCCTCCCCGGGTGGGGTCTTTTGGGTTTGCCCTGGAGGACCAGATCCTGGAACAAGACCGGCAAATGGATCGCAGCGAGGAGATGGAAGGGGGCATTGACTGGGGCCGCACCGCCGGAGATATCATCGGACACGGCCCGAACCGCGCAGGGGCCATTGATCTGTCGGGCATCAAGAATCTCCTGGAAAAACCATTTAAGATCCTGTCCACCGGAGAGATCCGCAAGGTGCTCATGGCCCGGGCCCTGGCGTCAGATCCAGACCTTCTCGTCCTGGATGCCCCCTATGCCGGTCTGGATATTCAGTCCCGGGGACAGCTCACCCACATCATCAATACCATCATCGGCCAGGGCACCGCGGTCATCCTGGTGGATTTCTATCATCCGGATCTACCCCGGGCCATAGAAAACATGATCTACCTTGAAAAGGGGAAAATTGCCCTGGAAGGAAAGCGTGATGACGTGGTGGACTCACAGGAATGGGCGGATCTGAACCGCCATGACATATGTTTGCCCCACCACCTGCCCGATTGTTTCACCTATGATCACCTGGACCCCCATCTTCCCTTTGTCCAGGCCAAAGATATCTCGGTGTCCTTTAATGACAAGCCCGTTTTCAGCAATTTGAACTGGACCTTTAATCCCGGAGAAAACTGGCATATCCTGGGGCCCAACGGTTGTGGTAAATCCACCCTGTTAAAACTCATCTCCGGTGACAGCACCAAGGCCTATGGCCAGGATTTGACCCTGTTTGGCATTAAAAGGGGAAGTGGGGAAAGTATCTGGGATATCAAGCGGCATTATGGCATTGTGGGGGCAGAACTGCACCGGGATTACCGTGCCGGTGCCACCCTGCTCGGAGTGGTTATTTCCGGTTTTTTTGACACCATTGGACTTTACGATACCCCCACTGCCACCCAGATTGCCGTGGCAAAACAGTGGATTCGCCTGCTGGATCTTGGGGGAAAAGAGCAGAAATATTTTTCCACCCTTTCCTATGGGGAGCAGCGCTTATCCCTCATTGCCCGGGCCGTGGTTAAACTGCCTCTAATTCTTATTCTGGATGAACCCTGCCAGGGCCTCGATAACATCAACCGCGCCAGGGTCCTGGCTCTGATAGATTATATCTGCGTCAACAGCAATACTCACATTTTGTTTGTGAGCCACGACCCCAGGGATCACCTGGAGTGCCTGACCCATCAACTGAAGATTCAGGATTTTACTTCAACAGATTAAATGCCGAAAGCCTGACCCCGTTGCCGCATGTTGATGGGGCAAGTCCTAAAATTAAAACGCAGCCGTTACCCCTTCCTTGGGTATCCGGGGCTTTTGCATCAGGTAAAGAATGCCGAAAATGACCAGGGCAACGGGATAGACATAGTACCGCTGGTCATGGGGCAAGCCCACCAGGGATGCAATGGCATCGGGTCGCATGGCACAGATGGTGATACTTAAAAACAAAGGGATCTCCCAGATTTTATTTTTTGCCACAAACCATCCCTGTGTGGCCGATGCAAAGGCAAAGTTTCCGATGCAGGCCATGAGAAAAATTAAAATTCCCTGGGGCCAGGACGAAATATCATGCAGGATGAGATCTGAGTTGAAGATAAACATAAAGGGCAATATGGCCGTTCGAATATCATACATGAACCCCTGAAGCCCCGTGGCAATGGGCGGCGATTTGGCAATGGCCGCAGCTGCATAGGCTGCAAGCCCCACTGGCGGTGTATCATCTGCCAGAATACCAAAATAAAAGCAGAAGAGATGGGCCGACATCAGCGGCACAAACCACTCCTGGTAACCGGCAATGGCGACAATGGCTGGGGCTGTCAAAGAGGCCATGACAATGTAGGTGGCCGTTGTGGGAAGCCCCATGCCGATGATCAGGCTTGCCAGGGCTGTGATGATGAGCATGATGTAAATATTGCCCATGGAGATGACATCGATTATTTCCGTGATCAAACCGCCAAGCCCCAATGCTACCACCCCCACGATGATACCTGCTGCCGCCGTTGCCAGTGCCACGGAAACCATGTTCCGAGCCCCCGAGGCCAGGGCTGAAAAAATATCATTGATGGCCTGGTGGATGGCGGGCCCAATGGGTTTTTTTGCCATGTATGCTTTCAAGGGTTTCTGGATGAGCATGATCAGGGCCATGACCCAGATGGCATGGAACGCCGCAAGCTCCGGAGAGTGCCTCACCACCACCAGCTCATAGAGGAGCAGGCCAATGGGGAGCATGAAATGAAGTCCCCCCACAAAGGTTTTAAGAAACACCGGCAAGTCCTCCCGGGCCATGCCCTTTAGGCCCAGTTTCGATGCCTCAATGTGGGTGATGTAAAATAGGGCAGCATAGGAGGCAAAGGCCGGGATGGCAGCGGCCTTGATCACTTCCACATAGGGAACATTGACGTATTCTGCAATGATAAAAGCGGCGGCCCCCATGATGGGCGGTGCCAATTGGCCGTCGGTGCTTGCGGCCACCTCAATGGCTGCCGCCTTGGTGGCGGGATATCCCACTTTTTTCATCATGGGGATGGTGAAGGTGCCGGTGGTGACGATGTTGGCAATGCTGGAACCGGAGACCATGCCGGTGAGACCGCTGCCAAGCACAGCTGCCTTGGCAGGTCCGCCCTTGAATCCCCCCAGGAGACTTAAGGCAAGCTGGATAAAATAGTGTCCGGCCCCGGCCTTGTCCAGCATGGCACCAAAGAGGACAAAGAGAAAAACAATGGTGGCGGACACATCAAGGGGAATGCCATAAATACCCTCGGTGGACATGGTCATCTGTCCCACAAAACGATTTAACGATGTGCCCTTAAATGCGATGAGGTCCGGCATGTAGGGGCCGAAAAAGGCATAGATGCAAAAACAGATGGCAATGATGGGAAGCGCAGGGCCAATGACCCTTCTGGCTGCTTCCAAGAGCATTAGAGTCAGGAAAATCCCCACCAGGATGTCCCTTTGAATCGGTGCCCCGTATCTCATGGTAATCCCTTCATAATCAAGGACGAGGTACAGTGCACAAAGGCATCCCACAATGGCGGTGGCATAGTCAAACAGGGGAATCCTGCGAGTGGCTGAAAGAAATTTCAAGCCAAATCGTTTTTTTGAAAAAACAGGATAGTTCAAAAAAACGATGAGCAATGCAAACCCCAGATGGATGGACCGGATATACGTGGAGTCAAGGATGAGCCAACTGGCAATGGAGAGTTGAAACAAACTCCATATTACTGCAATGGTGGGGATGACCCATTTTTCAGCCCCCTGGGGCCGCCGGGTGATACCTTCTTCTTCATCTGCCATTTTCCTGGCCAGTTCCAGACCTTTATCTTGTGTTTGAACTTCAGAATGACTCATATTTTCCACCCAAAATTAAGGAGATAAATAACTAAAAAGAGATATCATTGGTCCCTTTCTTTTGTTCATTACGGTTGGTTTTGTGAGCTGCATGGCGTTTTTCTAAGAGAGATTCGGATCGAATCTCCTGGGATCCAACATGGATCAAAGTTTTTAATGGGGCTTGATCATAACATGGGCCACCTTGTGGTGGAATCTTAGACTCTGAAATTAAACACTATTATTCCAAGTAATTGCGATGGGCGTTGATTTCTATCCCGTATAGTGGCCCATCTTATGATCAACCCTTTTTAATGGCAGGCAGAGGCGATATATGCTCATCGTCCATACCTGCCATTCTGGATGGGATTTATTTTAAGCCAACTTCTTTGTAGTACTTCATGGCCCCTGGATGAATGGGAGCGGAAAGACCTGTCAACATGGCCTCTTTGGTGAGACCTGCATAGGCGGGATGGAGCTTGGTAAAGGCCTCAAAATTATCAAACACCTCTTTGGTGATGGCATAAACCACGTCATCGGATACGGCGGCAGAAGTTACGAAAGTCGCCTTGACGCCAAAGGTGGGAACGGATGCTTCCTTGTTGGCTGCACCGGGATAATTTTTCATCAATGTGGCTGCTTTGGCGTAGTAGGGATATTTCGCAAGCAGACCATCAATTTTTAAAATGGGGATAAATTTAACTTTGCGTACGCCGGAGGTGGCTTCTTTATAGTATCCAGAAGGGTGTCCCACGGTGTAGAAGGCGGCATCAATCCTGCCGTCCTGGATCAACCCGGGAGCTTCGGCGGCTTTAAGGCTTTCTGCATGGAAATCGGTTTCCCAGTTCAAGCCATAGGCGGTGAGGGCATCAATGGCATTTTGACGATATCCCGAACCAATGTTTCCAATATTGACTCTTTTCCCTTTAAGATCCTCAAAACTGTTGATATTGGCATCCACAGCGGCAATGAGGTCAACGGTCTCCGCATGGATGGAAAACACCGCCCGCAGGTCTTTCTGGGGGCCTTTATCCTTCCAGTCGGCAAGTCCCTTTACTGCCTGGTATTGACGATCAGACTGGGCAACCCCAAAATCAAGGTCTCCGGATAGAATTGAGTTGATATTGAAAACAGATCCGCCGGTGGATTCCACTGTGCATCTGATGCCGTATTCTTTTCTTTTTTTATTTACTATTTTAGCAATGGCACCGCCGGTGGGATAGTACACGCCGGTTATGCCACCGGTGCCGATGGTGACAAAGGTAGTTTTCGCCTGGGTTTCAGTGATTCCAGTTCCCAGAAAAAGAACCGTTGCGAATAAAATGGCGGTGGTGAGGATTAATGCTTTTTTCATTTTTTTCTCCTGATTTAAAGCGTTGAAGATCCTGGATCAAGACCTGTATCCATGATCAAGTGACGAGCGAGCCAAGCCTGTCCCTCCCCATTTGATCATCGAGTAATAGCGGACCATTAAAGAAAAGAGTAAAGCACCTTTGACGTAAAATTAAAGATGCCAAAAGTTGAATGTAATGAGCCAGCGTGAAATCCCTGGTTGGATGAGCAGGTTTGATACCAAATTGGACTTTTACACCCCCCTTCTGAATCCCTGATTCACGAAGGGTAGTTGACACCCGCTGCTTTTGTCGGGATTTGCCTTGATGCATGTGAAAACGGTGCCAAGCTTGGTTTGTTGGGGTTATCCACAAAAAAAACCATGGAAATTCAAAGCCCCCCAATAATGCCAATACGCCAAACCTGACCGTTCCCGGATTGTTATTCCATTAAAGTTACAAGTTCAAATTATTTTTGTAAAGAGTTAAATTGTTTTACCTGCTCATCA
The DNA here is from genome assembly GCA_045046665.1 of Desulfobacterium sp. Classification (GTDB taxonomy): domain Bacteria; phylum Desulfobacterota; class Desulfobacteria; order Desulfobacterales; family Desulfobacteraceae; genus Desulfocicer. Next base: position 3,184 of record JASFYZ010000023.1, on the reverse strand, counting down.
AGTTGTGGGCTCCGGTTTTTTGAGAATAATTCTGGCATCCACCACATCCAACCCATTTTCGTAGAGAATCACGGGATTAAGATCCATTTCCTGTATTTCCGGGTAGGCTTCAATGAGCTCGGAACACATGAAAATTAATTTTTTTAACGATTTCTTATCGTAACCATTTTGCCCCCGGATACCATCCAAAAGAACAGATGACCTTGTATTCGCTATCATTTTTTTACAAGAGGTGGGGGAGACAGGCAACACCCAGAAAGTTACATCTTTCATGATTTCAACCATAATCCCCCCAAGCCCATACATGATCACCGGCCCGAACTGCTCATCAATTTTGGTGCCAATGATGAGCTCAAGTCCTTTCTGGGCCATGGGGGTGACAAGGACCCCCCGGATATCTGCACTCGGGCGATATTGTTCTGCATTTTTAATGATTTTCCAGAACGCTTTTTTTACTTCATTTTCAGACTTCAAGTTTAATTTTACGCCGCAGGCATCACTTTTGTGAAGGATATCCGGTGAAACAATTTTCAGCACCACCGTGCCGGGGATTTTATTGGCAATATCCCAGGCTTCTGTTTCATTTTTCGCCACATGCCCCACAGAAGTGGGGGCGCCATGGAGTTTAATCAATCTTTTTGCCTCATTTTCCAGGAGCACATGACGGTTTTCCGCCAGGGCCTTTGCAATGATTCGCTGTCCGGTTTTTTTAGCCCGGGCATGCCAGTTAAAGACAAAACTGGTGACCGCATGGTAGGATTTTAAATAATTGCCATATTTGCACAGGCTGGCCACACATTTGCACGAGACATCCAAAGAGTCGTGAACCGGGATATCATAATGTCGCAAAAGATCCAGGGCATGGGACTCATAAGCACTGTACAAAGAGTGAACAATGATGGGCTTTTTCTTTTTTTTCACCATGGTACCCAATTGATGGGCCGCTGCCTCTTCTCCAACGGCGAGGCTTTGTTCAAACCGGATACCATAGCCGCCAAAAAGCCCCACAATTAGAAGTCCGCCCACATTGGGATCATTTAGAATAATTTTGGCACAATCGGCAAACAGACTGGGGTCTGAATCGGTGCCGCCTGCCACATCCACGGGATTAACCACCGAGGCGGCCTGGGGCAGAATGGCCCGCAATTTGTTCTGGGTCTGTTCCGTTAATTCTGGCAAATTAATGCCATAATCCGATAGCAGGTCGGCCCCGATGGTGGCATGGCCCCCGCCATCGGCCAGGATGGCAATGGAATTGCTTTTTATGGCTGGCTGGCTGGCCAGGGTATTTGCCACGGGAAACAGTTCGTCTGAATTTTCAATGACGATGATACCGGCCCGTTCATAGGCCGGTTTTGCCACCTCATTCATCCCAGCCAGGGACCCGGTGTGGGAGCCTGCTGATTTTTTACCGGTGTCGGATCGACCGCTTTTCAAAAGGATAATGGGTTTATGAATGCTTGTTTTGTGGGCCTCTTGGAGAAATTTTCGTCCCTCACTCATGCCCTCAACGTACATCAGAACGGCTTTGGTGTCTGGATCATTTCTAAAGAACTCAAGGTATTCATGGAACTTTATATCGGATTCATTGCCCACTCCCACATAGTAGGTAAAGCCCTCATGTTTTCTCACGGTGGCTTCGGTGATAAGGGTTAAGGCCATGTTGCCGCTCTGGCAGACAAGGGCGATTTTTCCTTGGGGAACGTTGGGAATTCCTGCAAGGTTCATGTGGGTTTTAAGGTTGATTATTCCCGAGGTATTAGGCCCGATTAATCGAACACTGGCTTCCTTGGCCGTGCGCACCATCAGTTCTTCCAGGCGCTTTCCTTTTTTGCCAAGTTCCCTGAACCCTCCGGCAATGATAACGGCCCCTGCCACCTTTTTTTTTCCACACTGCTTTAAAATATCCGGAATGGTGTGGGCCGGGGTGGTAATTAACGCCAGATCAATGTGTCCCTCAATGTCTGTTATTTCTTTATAACATTTGAGCCCTGCAATCATCTCTTCTTTGGGATTAATGGGATAAATTTCACCTTCAAAGCCTTCTTTCTGGAGGGTTTTGATGGCCTGGAAGCCTCGTTTTGTCTTGTTCTTTGAGGCACCGACAATGGCAACGGATCTGGCATTGAGTACGTTATCAAGCATGTTGGGATTTCCTCATTATTTTATTTTTTCTTTTTTTCGTTGCTCGAAATCCGCCAACGACTGTTCTCTTCCTTTGGTGGAAACACAAGCCAGGCAAGCCTCTACCTCGTAGTCCATGAGGGCTTCAAGGCTGGTTTCTCCCTGGGCCATGAGAAAGCCTTTTTTGATGAGTTTCAGGGAAAAGGCAGAATTTGCCACAATCTTTTTGGCCATTTTAAAGGCTTCATTCATTAAATTTTCAAGGTCAACAGCCTGGTTGACAAGACCGATTCTGGCGGCCTCTTCACCGGTGATGTTTTCGGCGGTAAAAAGAAGCTCCCGGGCCTTTCCCGGTCCTACCAGATCCTGAACCAGGCGGAAGGCCCCCCCCGTCATTGAAGAGGTCACCCTTGCCTCGGGTGATCCAATGAGGGCGTCTTTGGCTGCAATGCGGATATCGCAGGCCAGGGCAAGTTCGTACCCCGAACCCAATGCATACCCGTTAATGGCGGCAATGGTTGGTTTTTCAAACCGGATGATTTTCCGGGAGGCCTCCTGGAGGGATTCCAGGTAGATCCTGTAATTTTCAATGCTTCTGTCCCGGGAGTCCTTAAGATCCGCTCCGGTGGAAAAGGCCCGCCCTTCCCCGGTAAGGATCAGGGCCTTGACCTCTTTATCCTGCTGCACCGCTTCAAGTACCTCCAGCATTTCCAGCCAGAGTTGACGATTCATGGCATTAAGCACCCGGGGTCTGTTGAGTTTTATGACACCGATGCTTTCTTTTTTTTCATAAATAATACATTGATGATTCATGGGGCTACCTTTTTTAAAAGAGTTTTTGGAGCTGATATCAGGGGACACTATGCCTACATAAAAGACGTATCATCAAGTGACACCCATCACCTTATGTCTGGTCCAGTAATTTTCGGAGGGTCGTGGCCAGAATTTCCATCCTCACCGGTTTCATTAACAATGCTTTTATTCCCAGTGTCGTTGCCTTTTTTTTGGTCATGGACTCGCTGAATCCTGTGCTGAGAATAATGGGGATATCCCCCCGGAT
>JASFYZ010000022.1:0-17628 GCA_045046665.1 Desulfobacterium sp. | reverse complement strand
TAACCCAACCCTAAAGGGCTGGGCTTGAATAGTTTCGGCCTTATATCCCAAGCCTAAAGGCATGGGTTTTACGGCCGAGCCTATAAAAAAAAAAGGGAAAGAATAAATGCCTCCATTTTACGAAATGTACACCACCGAAGAAGTTGTTAAAGTTTACGATGCCGCCCTTGAAGTCCTTGAAAAGGTGGGCATGGAAATGACCCACCAGGGGGCACTTGAAATGCTGTCCGGAGCTGGAGCCCGTGTGGATACCGCTAAAAAACGGGTTTATTTCCCCCGGGACATGGTGGAAAAAGCCCTTGCCATGGCCCCAGAGGAATTCACCTGTAGCGGCAGAACAGAAGCGTTTGACTATCAGGCCGGGCTCAATGTGGATGCCAAGATTCGTACGGCCTCCGGTGCCATTGACCGCTTTGATCTTTACCGGGACACCACGGCAAGACTCACCTGCGCGGATATTGCCGAACAAGCCCACATTTCCGATGCCCTTGGCAATGTAGGGTGTGTGGGATCCTTGACCCCGTCCGATGCCCCCAATGAGACCTACGATATCTATTCCCTGAGAGCCCTCATTGAGAATACCCGGAAAAATTTATGGGTGCTCACCTCAAGCTCAAAGAATCTTCAGTACCAGTTGAAGATGCTGGAGGCGGTTTTTGGAAGCAAAAAAACCATGCAAGAGGGCCGTAACCAGGGTGCTGGCATTTTCTGTGTAATTTCGCCCTTGACCATCACCGACGATGAGATCGAGCGCGCCATGCTCTATGCTGATTACGGTCTTCCCGTCAAGGTGCCCATCACCACTCTTATGGGCGGGAATGCCCCCTATACCATGGCTGGCATTCTGGCCCAGGCAACGGCAGAGTTCATGGGATGTACCACCATTTTGCAGACCATCAAACCGGGCATGCCCGTATGGTATTATGCCCTGTTCCAGTCCCTGGACATGGCCACGGGGGGTGTGCAGTACACCTCTGCTGAGCTTCAGGCATTATTTGCCGCTGTAACCCAGGTGTCCCGCCATTGTAAAACGCCGGTGACAACCACCTGCTCCACCAGTTCCAGCTGCCAGGCCCAGCAGACCATTTTTAATCTGACCCAGGGAACCATGTTTAACACCATGCTCGGCGTCGGAGAGCAAGGTGGTTCCGGTCTGGACGGTAACAATGCCTACTCCCCACACTCTTTGATACTGCAAAATGAAATAATGGACTACACCAAAAGAATTTTGCGAGGGTGTGAGATCAACGATGCCACCCTTGGCGTGGACGCCATTGCCCAGGTGGCCATGGGCAAAAAAGAGTATGTCTCTGCCCCGCACACCATGAAACACCTTCGAACAGAAGAACGCTTTCGATCAAAGTTGTTTAATTATATCGGTTCCAAAATGTGGTTTGACAATCCCACCACATTGATGCAGCGCACTGATGAGTATCTGGAAAAACTGAAAACCAGCCACGAAGTGCCCCCCCTTGACGACCACGTGCTCAAGGAAATTGACGATATTGTCAAAGCGGCGGACAAGGCCCTTATTAAGTGAGCTACCCAAGCCTAAAAGGCCTTGGGCTTTACGGCCTAAAGGCCATAGGGTAACTGCCATGGGCAGACTTGGCAGTTAAACTGAGTTTGCCCAGAACGAAGATAGAAAATGAGCTCCTGGTTTAAGAACATTTTTATATAAATTGCCATGGGCAGACCTGGCCATTTTTTACAACAATCTGGTCCCCTTGGTTTGCCCGCAACAAAGAACGAAAGTCATTGTTTGTTTTACCAAGACTTTCATAAAAAATAATAATTTTAACATGGAGGTAGCTTTGAGACGAAACAGTCATGCCGGTCAGGCCCTGAGCGGCGGATTCAGCGCGTCCCTTCTCACCGATGATGAGCTTGAGCAGATTCATCTGGCAACCCTGGAGGTGCTGGAGAATACAGGCGTCTTTGTGGAAGATCCCGAGGCCTTTGAACTCTTTAAAGAGGCCGGAGCAACGGTTAATACCGATAAGAAAATCGTAAAACTCCCCCCCTATCTGGTGGAAGAGGCCATTCAGTCCGCCCCGTCCAAACTTTTTCTGGCGGGTCGAGACCCCAAGAACGATGTAATTCTGGAGAGTAACCGGGTGGGATTTACCACCTTTGGCGAAGGGGTGAAGGTACGTGACCCTTACACAGGAGAACTTCGCGCCCCCACCAAGGAAGATGTGGGTAATGCCGCGAAACTTGCCGATGCCATGGACGAAGTGGATGTCTATGAAAGGGCTGTGGGTGCCCATGAAGTCCCCCAGGTAGTGGGGCAGCTACACAATGCTGAAGCAAGTTTTAACAATACCAGCAAACATCTGTTCATGGGACCCTTTGACGGGTACCAGTTGAATAAAATTGTAGAGATGGCGACGGCCATTGCCGGCAGCAAAGAAAAACTGCTGGAGCGACCTTTGGTCACCTTCATCACCTGTCCGGTGAGTCCTTTAAAACTGGTTCAGGATACCTGTGAAGTGATCATGGGAGCGGCCCGTTCCGGCATGGCCGTTAATATTCTCTCCATGGCTATGTCTGGAGGGTCTTCTCCGGTGACGCTGGCAGGAACCCTGGTGAATCACAATGCCGAAGTATTGTCCGGCATCGTATTGAGCCAGCTGACCCGCAAAGGGGCCAAGATAATTTACGGCAGTTCCACCACAGCCATGGATCTAAGACTGGCAACGGCCTCTGTGGGCTCCCCCGAGTGCGCAATGATCAGCGGGGCCGTGGCAAGACTTGCCCGGTACTATGCCCTGCCAAGTTTTGTCGCCGGTGGTTAGGCTGATAGTAAAATTTCTGATATCCAGACAGGCCATGAAAAAACCCTTACAGCCTTGTTACCGGCGTTGGCAGGTGCCAACCTCATTTACGGCTTGGGTATGGTTGAGTCGGGTATGACCTTTGATTTTGGTCAGCTTGTTATAGATAACGATTTTGCAAAAATGATTCGATATGTGGTGGGCGGAATTCCTGTGAACGATGAAACCCTTGCCGTGGATGTCACCCGGGAAGTGGGACCGTTCAAGGATTTTTTGAGCCATCCAAACACCTTTAAGAACATGCGTACCCAGTCCCAGCCCAATATCATCAATCGACAGGGTATCGATCGATGGCAGGCTGCCGGGTCCAAAAGCTTATACGAGGTGGCCACAGAAAAAGCCCGGGATATTCTGGAAAACCATCAGCCAATACCGTTGTCAGAGGACGTCCAGCAGCAAATCCGGGATATTGTCCTGGCAGCTGAACAAGAACGAGGGGCTTAAGGAGATAAAATGACAAAGATACTCACCCGTTACGGAGACGGCTCCGCCGTTGAACTGACGGAAATCGAATTAATGGAAGATCTCATCGCAGGGACCGAGGATGCAGCGGATAGAGGCAATATCCCCGTGATGACCCAGGATGATATGGACCATCTGGCGGATATTTTCAAATGCACCCACCGGGTGGTGGGAGTGGATCCGGGATATGAATGCGTGTTGAGCTACGATGGTGCACCCATAAAAATGCTTCGCACCAATGTCACCTCGGATCGTATCCTGGCCATGCAGATTTATGAAAAACTCTTGGGCGCAGATACCCTGGAGATGGGTTTTGTGGATTACAGTTTTAAACCCATTAAACCCATTTTGACCTTTGAAGAGCCCTTGATGGAGCAGGCGCTGCTCATGACCACGGCCCCCATCATGTATGGAGCCCAGCCCAACCTGGGCCGTTACAGTCAGCCCGATGGTCCCTTTCCCAACCCTGCGGAACTCATGCCCATGGGCAAGATCAAAGAGGCCCAGAAATCCTATGAACTGGCCGTGGACGAGGCGGTTAAGGACATGGTGGATGTGTCAAGCAGCATGTATGAGTCCGGCGTGGACTGTATACTGCTTGACACCGTGGGGGCTGCCGGTGATGCCGATGCCCTGGCAGGACTCATGACGGCAGAAATTTTGCGAAAAAAATACCCGGACATCGGTATCGAGATGGGCATGGCAGGGGAATTTGTCCTGGGAATGCACGGTTCTCTGGAGTATGACGGCGTGCGCCTGGCAGGCCTTTATAATCACCAGATGCTGGAACTTGCTCAAAAGGCGGGTGTCAATATCTTCGGGACCGTAATGAACACCAGCACCACGGAAAGCGCCCCCTGGAATATTGCCCGGGCTGTCACCTACGCCAAGGCATGCACTGACATTGCAAAGATCCCCATCCACGCAAACATCGGCATGGGCGTTGGCGGTGTCACCGTCCATGACCATACCCCCATTGATGTCACCTCAAGGGCCTCCAAGGCCCTGGTGGAACTGTGCAACCTTGACGGGCTGTAGGTTGGCGTCGGCGATCCTCTTGGAATGGCAGCAACCCACGCAATTGCCTCGGGAATGGGCGGAATTCGAGCGGCCGGAGATCTGGTTGCCCGTATGCAAATTTCCCAGGGTATGAGACTCGTGGAAGCCAAAGCATATGTTGCAGGAAAACTGGGTGTAGCAGTAAAGGATCTCACAGATCCCATCATTATGACGGAAGTCCGCACTGATTTAAAGCTTGGAACCCTTCATGCCGGCGCAAGGAGCGCCAAGGGCATAGAGGCCAAGCATAACATTGCAAATCTTCTGGACATAGAGATCAACTGCGTTCGAAATTTTAGAAAAAACACCAGCAGATGAAATTAATAAAAAGTGTGCTGGCCCTTGGGCTGGCACATTTTTTGGTTAAATCATAGAACTTTCGAAGTGGGTGGCCTTTGCGGGGAGCCAGGTGTTTTTAGTGACTTTGTCAAGGAACCGGAGACCGTTAGACATAAAAGAACGACAAGGTTCACAAAAAAACATTTGATCCCGCCCATGGACACTGAAATTTTAAAAAAAAACGAATAAGGAAACGAGTATGGAAACTGCCGAGATAAAAAAGGGCATTTCAGAAACACCAATGGTTGAAGAGGAGAGCGGAGCCCCCATTGAAAAGGGAATATTCTGGCCCGCTGTGATCACCGTTGTGGCCCTAATTCTATTCATGGTTGTGTTTGATGCCGAGTCCAAAAAGGCCCTCAGCGTTATTTTCACCTATTTCACCGATCAATTAGGATTTCTCTATCTCTGGTTTGGCATCTTTGCACTGGTTATCTGTTTATGGATGGGATTTGGCAAATATGGCGATATTCGCCTGGGAGGCCCCGATGCCAAGCCCGAATTCAGCAGAGGGAGCTGGATTGCCATGTTCTTTTGCTCAGGAGTTGGCACCTCTCTGATCTTCTGGTCCTCCATTGAATGGTCATACTACTATGGTGCGCCGCCATTTGGCATTGAAAAGAACACCCAGGCAGCCGCCGAGTGGGCCAGCATGTACGGCATATTCCACTGGGGACCATCGGGCTGGGCCATCTATCTCTTGTCCGCCTTTCCCATCGGTTATGCCTATTATAATCGAAAAATGTCCGGGCTGAGACTGAGTACGGCCTGTGCCGGTATCATTGGCGAGAAACGGGCACTGGGCATAGTTGGAAAGATCATTGATATTCTCATGATTTTTGGTCTTGTGGGTGGCACCGGTACCACACTTGCCGCTGGTACTCCCATGCTGGCCGAAGCCATATGCCAGATGGTTGGAATCACCCATACCCCTGGGGTGGATCTCATGGTGGTGGTAATCTGGACGGCTATTTTCACCATTTCTGTCACCCTGGGGCTCAAACGGGGCATTAAAATTTTAAGTGACATCAACGTGGTGGCAGTATTTTTTCTCTGCGCCATCATCTTTGTTCTTGGACCAACTTTTTTCATGGTCAATGTGTTCACCGACAGCATGGGACTCCTGGCCACCAATTACGCCCGCATGGCCCTTTACACCGATCCCATCCGTCGAAGCATGTTTCCCCAGTACTGGACCATTTTTTACTGGGCATGGTGGGTGGCCTATGGTCCCTACATGGGCATATTTATTGCTCGAATTTCCAAGGGACGTACATTCAGGGATCTCACAGCCACGGTGATTCTGGCTGGCAGCGGCGGATGCGCCCTGTTTTTCTTGATCTTTGGTAACAATGCCATACATGCAGAGTTAAATGGTCTTTTCCCCGTCATTGAGGTAATGAAAACTCAGTCACCTTCCGCTGCCATCATAGGGGTGCTCATGCAGATGCCCATGAAATGGCTGATTCTTCCGTTGTTCATCTTTGTGGGATTTGTCTACTCGGGCACCACAGTGGATTCCTCGGCCTATGCCCTTGCCACCGTCTCTTCAAAGGATCTGAAAGAGGGGCAGGAGCCCATATTGTTCAACCGGGGGTTCTGGGCCATCGCCTTGGGTGGCATCGCGCTGGTACTCATGAAACTCGGAGGACTTGGGCCGTTAAAAACCGCCAGTCTTGTGGTGAGTATACCCCTGATATTTTTGATGATTATCTCTGTTTTTTCCCTTTTAAAATGGCTTAAAGAGGATTATGCCCATCTTCATAAGAGCGCTCGTCTTGAAACCGATGCGGAAAAGACAGCCAGTGAAAGGAGCTGATTAACATCCGCGGTAAAAAAAAATCGTAAAATCAGGAAAATAGGGTCCTGCTTTTAAAGTGGGATCTTATTTTCCTGGATCTTTAAGGAATGAGTCCTAAATAACTTTCTTCACCCGTGCTCCCAGATTTACCAAGGTGGGTAATGTTTTTAGAGAAAGGGGCACCTTATTAAAAACTCATTCCTAATCTATTGTATCAGCAAGGTTTGATCATAACACCGGCCACTTCGATCCACCCATTGTTCAGAGTGCCCGGTGTTGCGATCAACTCCCATAGGTCTAAGCCGGGTAAGCGTCTTAAGCGAAATCGCATAAACTTGACTCGGCTAATTTGCCAATTATGACGAATGATCTGCATTATTATCAAGCTAATAAAAAATTTAAGGAGAATAAAGATGAACAAAACAAATACCAATGCATCCCTCCAGGCGTTACGAAGTGAGAGCATCCCCGATGCCCATTGTAGTTCCACCCAGGCCTATATCAAGTCTGCCAAGGGAGCCATTATCACGGATGTGGAAGGTAAAGAGTACATTGATTTTGCTGGCGGTATTGCCGTAATGAATGTGGGACACAGCCATCCCAAAGTGGTCAAGGCGATCCAGGCTCAGGCGGCTGAGTTTACTCATACCTGCTTTATGGTACATCCCTATGAGTCCGCTGTAACGCTTGCTCGCCGGTTGGCGAAACTCACACCAGGGGATTTTGACAAAAAGGTGTTGTTTCTCAACAGTGGTGCCGAGGCTGTGGAAAATGCTGTAAAAGTGGCACGATATTATACGAAACGACCCGCTATCATCGTATTTGATAATGCCTACCATGGCCGGACCCTTCTCACCATGAGCATGACTGCCAAGGTGCAGCCCTATAAAAAAGGGTTTGGCCCCTTTGCGCCGGAAATTTACAGGGCACCCTTTGGAGACATTGATGCCCTGAAAAAACTCTTGCTCACCGGTGTAGATCCTTCTGAAGTGGCTGCCATTGTGGCGGAACCGGTCCAGGGAGAAGGCGGTTTTATTGCGCCGCCTGAAGGGTTCTTCAAAGAAGTGGCAGCTCTGTGTAAACAACATGGTATTTTGTTTGTGGCCGATGAGATCCAGAGCGGCATGGGCCGCACGGGAAAAATGTTTGCCATGGAGCACTGGGGGGTTACACCGGACTTGGTCACCGTTGCCAAGAGTCTTGCCGCTGGCATGCCCTTAAGTGCAGTGGTGGGTAAAAAAGAGATCATGGACAGTGTGCACATAGGAGGACTGGGGGGGACTTACAGTGCCAATCCCCTGGCCTGCGCCGCAGCCCTGGCTGTTCTGGATATCTTTGAAGAGGAGAACATGCTGGAAAAATCAGTGGCTCTGGGCCAGAAGCTCCAGAGCCAGTTTGGCATGTGGAAGAATCAGTTTGATGGCGTGGGAGAGCTTCGGGGAGTGGGTGCCATGGCTGGCTTCACCCTTGTTAACGCCGATGGATCTCCAGCACCGGAAAAGGCCAAAGCCCTTTGTGCCCATTCTCTGGAGTTGGGTCTGGTTCTTCTTTCTTGCGGCATTTACGGCAATGTAATCCGGGTCTTGGCACCCTTTGTCATCACCGATGAACAGCTGGGCCGTTCTTTTGAGATCATTGAAGAGGGATTGAAAAAGATATAAATACGCTAAAAAACTAAAATCCAACATACTCAATACGTATTTCCTAAGGAAACAACAAAATGATAGATAATGCACTCATCGAAGAAGCAAAAGAAATGCTGGTGGCTCAAAACAAGGACAGGGTAGAGGAGATCGCAAAAAAAGTGATCGCCGATGGTCAAGATCCCCTGGAGCTTATGAACAATGCCTTTATTCCCGGAATTAACAAGGTGGGCGATCTTTTTGGCCGGGGCCAGCTCTTTTTACCGGAGCTGATGCAGGCCGCCGATGCCATGAAAGTGGCCACGGATATCATCAATGAAGCCCTGGCTGCCAATGGCGGCGGTGCCCAGAAGTCTGCCGCATCGGTGGTAGTGGCAACGGTAAAGGGCGATGTCCACGATATCGGAAAGTGTATTGTGGTTTCTCTGATGAAGGCCAATGGATTCACCGTCCATGACCTGGGTCGGGATGTGGACATCGACACCATTCTTGAAAAGGCCGTGGAAGTCAATGCCGACGTTATCGGTACCAGTGCCTTGCTCACCACCACCATGACGCAGCAAAAAACCCTTGAAGAGGCCCTGAAATCAGCCGGGCTCAAGGACCGGTTCCGCACCGTGGTGGGCGGCGCTCCCGTCACCCCCCGATGGGCCGCCCGCATTGGGGCTGATGCCTATGCCGAGGACGCCCATGATGGCATTGTTAAAATTCGTGAGATGATGGCACAGAAATAGTGCTCCATAGGGTGATTGCGGTGTATTGCATTGGTCTATTTGATCGGTGTGAAATATTGGGTTGAAATGTGTGGTTACGGTTAACGGGTGGGACGCTATCAAGGACACGGGGCGGGCTGGTAAAACAGTATCCGCCCCGTTTTTTCATTTGAGCACTTGTAAAAGAATGTTATTAAAACAGATTATTGGGGTGCAGGGAAGCTCAGCAATTCTAATTATGACTCTTGATAGCTTCGAAAACAGCAATTTTATGGTTTTTGTTAACGTAATTTCAACGCATTACGCACCATTGGTGTCACCTGCAATCCATAATTAGAATTGCTGAGGGGAGATGATGTTTGTCAATATTTGATATTCCCAGTGGATATGATAGACTCCTCAGTCTCAACTTATCTGGAGCCCCGGGAACACAGCTCTGTAACCCATTAAAACCATAAGACGTAAAAATAATGCTTCAATTTAATCACCATAAATAAATTCACATAGTGATGAGAGCTTGCAGCTTTTAGATTCTTATCTCTGATTTTCGTGTTATTTGGGCAAGAGAATCAAAAAACATTTTTGGTTCTGGCTTGTCCAGGTTAGGTCATAAGTAAAGTACAAGGAAAAAAAGAGGGGGAACTTGGAGAAAAATCATTTGCCAAATTATAAGTCTGACAATGAAATCATAGAACTCAACCGGGTATTGCACAATGCCATGTCCCAGGTGCCAGTGGGAGTGATTGTCACCCGGACCTGGGAACGCCGGGTGGTGGTTGCCAACTCTGAATTCCATCGTATCATGGGGCTTTCCCATGGCAGCCTCATCAACAGCACCCTTAAAGAGGCTTTTTTTGATGCTGGCGGCAAGTGCTTTTATCCGGATTCGGGGGTTTTAAACGAAGAGCGCTTTGTCCATCATCTTCTGTCCCGGGATCATTATATAGCAAGGGGGTATGAGGCGCGGATTCACCAGCCCGGGGGCAGACAACTTAATGTGCTCATGTACTCATCTCCGGTGCTTGATGATAATAAAAAGTCCATTGCCATGGTCACCATTGTCCAGGATATCACCAAAATAAAACAAAAGGAGGAGGCCCAGCTAAGGGAAAAGGCCCAGCTGGAATATGCCCTTTCCGCAACCGTGGATGGGCTGTGGGACTGGGATATTCCGGGAGACAAAGGTTTTTTAAGCCCCCGGTATAGTGAAATTTACGGATATGAAGAGGGGGAACTGCCCGGAGATATAAAAAAATGGGCCGAAATGCTCCACCCCGATGACAAATCACAGGCTCTAAAACGGCTGGTCAGCATCATAAAAGAAAAAAAAGAGACCTATCAATCCGAGTATCGCCTACGCCAGAAGGATGGCAACTATCGCTGGATTCGCTCCCGGGCCATTGTCACGGAAAAAGATGAAAACGGCGTTCCCGTCAAAATGGTGGGTACCCACCAGGACATCACCCGGGAGATGGAGTTAAAACAGGCCCAGAAACGCATTAACCACAAACTTGCCATTGAAGTGAAACGGCAAACTAAGAATTTGGAAACCACCAATCAACAGCTGGAAACCATCCTCAATGAATCGTCGGAAAGCATCTGGGTGTTTGATGGAAAAGGCGTTGTGATCACCCTTAACAGGTCTGCGGAAAAGAGTATTGGATGCAAGGCACAAGAAATGGTGGGGCTTTCCTACCAAGTGCTCCTGGACCAGGGACATATCAATGAAAGTGTGACCAAGAGGGTCTTGAAAGAAAAAAAGCAAATCAGCATGATGCAGCACCTCACAAAACAGCACAGGGACCTTTTGATCACCGGAACACCAGTATTTGACGACCATGGGCAAATCTCCATGGTCATTGTCAATGAACGGGATCTCACCCAGCTCAACCATCTGAAAAATGAGCTTGAAAGCCAGCGTCACATCAATCGTCGATTCCAGGATGAGTTGACCAAATTAAACCTCATGGAGTTAAAAAAACAAAAAATTATTGCCGTGAGCAAGGAGATGCGGGAAATTTTATCCACGGCCCTGAAATTATCTAAATTGGATATCTCTAACATTCTCATCCTGGGAGAATCAGGTACCGGCAAGGGTTTATTGTCCAAGTTTGTCCACAATAACGGAGTGCGCAAAAAGAAACCCTTTGTGCAGATCAACTGTGCCGCATTGCCGGAAACCCTTTTAGAAGCAGAACTGTTCGGTTACGAAAAAGGGGCATTTACAGGGGCCAGCGAAAAAGGAAAGATAGGGCTTTTTGAAATGGCAAAGGGAGGGACACTTTTTCTGGATGAAATTGGTGAACTTTCCATGACGGTGCAGGCAAAATTGCTAAAATCCCTGGAAGACAAGGAAGTGATGCATCTTGGGGGGTTAAGGCCAGTGAAGATTGATTGCAACATCATTGCCGCCACCAATCTTAATCTTGAAGCAGCGGTTAAAAAGGGCATTTTTAGACAGGATCTTTATTATCGATTAAATGTCTTTACCTTAACCATTGTCCCTTTACGTAAACGGCCCGAAGATATCATGGCCCTGTCCCGTTTTTTCCTGGAGCAATATAATAAAGAATTTGATATGTCTTGCACCTTTGAGCAGCTGGAACTGGATAAACTTCCACACCATGGGTTCCCGGGCAATGTCCGGGAATTGCAGAATATCATAAAAAAGGCCGTTGTTATGGGTGAGGCGAATGCCATAAATGAACTTCTGACCAATGGAAAATTTCAAAAAAATGGCAACCGCTCCCTAAAGGACATCCCCCCCCATCAGAGTCTTTCCCAGCGGATGATGGCCGTAGAAAGGGGGATGCTGCTCCAGGCCCTGGGAAAGTGTCGTTCCACCAGAAGCCTTGCCACCTTTCTTAAAACCAGCCAGACTTCCGTGGTGCGGAAGCTCAAAAAGCATGACCTGGCCCATCACCTGAATCGAGTCAAAGAGTAAGCATCAAAATGCTTAATTTTAAAGCCTGTCCCGCCCGTCGGCCACCTTGTTAGTTTTGTCCATCAAGGGTAGCAATTGGTGTATACAATTCTGGCCGGCGATCCCTAAAAACTCCCCATCCTTCTCGATATTTTTTAATTTCTTCTAAATCGAAGGTATGGATAAGAATCTGTTCATCGGTGCGAGTTGCCTCCTCGACCTTGTCCCCCGTATGATCCGCTATAAATGAAGCCCCGTAGAATGTAATAGTGCTGTTGGTATCTTCTGTCGCCGTTTCTGTTCCAATGCGGTTAGATGCCACCAATGGCATGAGATTAGCGCCAGCGTGCCCTTGCATGACTCGTTGCCAATGGCCATGACTGTCTATTGGTGGGGCGGGTGGAGGTTCGGATCCGATAGCGGTTGGATACATTAGAATTTCTGCACCCATCAGCGCCATACAGCGTGCAGACTCAGGAAACCACTGGTCCCAGCAAATTCCCACACCCACATTGCCATACTTAGTTTTCCACACTTTAAAGCCAGTATCTCCAGGGTTGAAATAATGCTTTTCCTGATAGCCAGGACCATTGGGGATATGTGTTTTCCTATAAATTCCCAGGATACTACCATCGGCATCCACCATGGCAAGGGAATTAAAAAATGCGCGATTTGCCCTTTCGAACCAGCTAAATGGAAGAACCACGTTTAATTCTTTTGCTAACAGTTGAAAACGTTTAATGTTCGCATTCTCTTCCAGACTAGTGGCTAAGTCAAAATGTTTGATCTGTTGCTCAATACAGAAGTATGGTGTTTCGAACAATTCCTGTATCAGGATGATGTTTGCTCCCTCTTTGGCCGCTTGTCGAATAAGCGATTCCGCTTTATCTATATTGCCAGGTAGGTTCCAGGTAATTGACATCTGTGTTGCGGCGACGGTGACTTCTTTCATCTTAACTCCATTTTTTCATCAGATAATTCAACATAGGACGTGGTTAATTTTCCTGGTAATCCACGGTCAGATAGGTCGGCTCGTGAGTTGTAATGCGGAATCGACTAAGGCATGATAAATGAATCTGTTGATTTAAAGGCGATTTCAGTCTGATTCGATTTTATTGCCACAGAACACGGTGATTAACTGAGCCAACACACATTATATAGTTTGCCCTTTAGGCTGTTGTTGTGTGATACAATGTATATTACCACCTCCCAAAAGGATTTCTCTGGCATAAACCGGAACGATCTCATGTTCCGGCATTGCTCTTTTCAATGTATTAATTGCCAGCATGTCAAATTTATCATCATTAAAAACCGGAAGTATAACAGCACCGTTTGCGATGTAGAAATTTGAGTACGAGGCTGCCTGCCGGTCCCCTTCTTCACGTGGTTTTGTACCTTCAACAATATCGACTCCTTCGCTTTCCTCCTTTGAAATCAGGATGGGTGCAGGAATATGCAATTTAAAAATTTCAAACTTCCTTCCTTTTGCATCTATTGCATCTGAAAGGACTTCATACGCTTTCAAGCTCATCTCATATTGAGAATCGTTCTTGTCATCCGTCCAGGCAAGGACTACTTTTCCCGGTGCAATAAAGTGCAGAATATTATCAACATGCTCGTTGGTTTCATCCAGATAAATCCCGGACGGCAGCCATATTATTTTGTCCAGATTGAGATATTTTTTCAAAGTATCTTCAATTTCTTCTTTTGTCAGGTGAGGGTTCCGGCCTTCGTGTAATAGGCAGGCTTGAGTTACAATTAACGTACCTTCCCCATCCGCATGAATTGCTCCGCCTTCAAGGACGAAATTTTTTAGACTGTAGTAATCTTTTCTCTCAATGTCACATATTTTCCGTGCTACCTTGTCATCCTGATCCCAAGGAAAGTACAGCCCATCCACCAATCCTCCCCATGCATTAAACCGCCAATCAATCCCGCGGACTTCGCAAGTTTGGTCATTGACAACAAAAGTGGGACCGGTGTCACGAACCCATGCATCCTCTGTTGTCATTTCAATGACTCTTACTTTCGGGTCGAGCATTTCCCGGGCAACGCTGAATTGAGCTTTTGATACCAGCATGGTAACCGACTCGAATTGGGATATAGTATTCGCAACGACAGTATATGCCGCCTGGGCGGGTTTAGCGCCTAATCTAAAATTATCTGTCCGTTCCGGCCATACCATCCAACAGCCTTCGTGGGGTTCAAACTCCCCTGGCATTCTAAATCCATCATCTTTAGGATAATTGTTCAATCTCTTTGACATTTTTATACTTTCCTAATCTTATAACTGAAGGATGCTTAAAAATGAACTAAAAGTCTATATTTATAAAATGTAGCCACCAATATTTGTATCAGTGGCTACTTGATATTATCCAATTAACATTAATCAGCCAATAGTAAAGCCCAATATGAGAAATGTAATCAAAGTGAAAGTTGCGCCTATTAACGCATAAGGTATCTGGGTAAATGCATGGGACATGGGTGAGCATCCTGCACCTTGAGCGGCTAAAACAGTCGAATCGCTAAAGAAGCATGCGTGGCTACCAAATGATGCCGCCGAAAGCAAAGCACCAATTACAAGGGGCATGTTGGCATCTACGCTAAGCGCAATAGGTACAACAATTGGAATAGCGATAATAAATACGCCCCAGCTTGAAGCCGTGCCAAATACCACTAAAGCCATAACCAAGAAGACGATGGCAGGTAACATCCCTTGAGTCATATAAGGAGTAACGGCATTAATAACATATTCCGTCATACCGAGTTTATCATTGACGTCTTTTAAAAGAAAGCCTGCAATAACCGTAGCCAAAGGGTAAAACATTATTTTGAATCCGGTAAAAAGACCCTCGATTTGCTCATTAAACGTTAATAAGCCTTGAATGTAATATAAAACAATGGTTACACCCAATGTGAAAACTACCCCTTTTAACAGATCAATATCATAATAAACGGTCGCGCCAATCAGGAGAATCATCGGAATGGCAAAGTTCAACATCCCCATTCCGACGCTGATACTTCTATTCGTAATAATTTTCAATTCCCGACCCACAAAATCATCTGGTATGGGTTGACCGGCCTTTGCACGTTCTTCCGCTTTTTTCATTGGCCCGAAATCACCAATAACACCGATCGCTACCAGGAAAACAACCAGCAGTGCAGACCAGCCATAGGCCATGTAAGGAATGGCAGAGATATATAAACTTATGCCTTTTCCTGCTTCTGCCAGCCCGTTTTCCTCAAGCAGTCCGGCAAAGAAAACGGCCCAAGTGGATATCGGTACAATAACGCACATGGGCGCAGCAGTTGAATCAATTATAAAAGCGAGTTTTTCCCTTGAAATTTTATAATGATCGGTTAATTTTTTTACCGAAGATGAAACTGCCAGACAGTTTAAATAATCATCAACAAAAACGACCAATCCAATGATAAATGTAGTAACCAATGCTTGCTTCTCGGTTTTGATCTTACCTTGCAGCCATTGGCTAAAACTGCCCAGACAGCCGCTCAGTTCCAAAAGAGTGATTAACCCGCCCATAAGTCCACACACCAAAACGACCCAGACAATGGTTTCGTCCCCAACAACTGAAGAAATACTGTCGCAAAAAGGAGTAATTAATTCAGCTTTATTAACCATGATCAGTCCGATAACGGCACCTGCCAGCAAAGATTCGAATGGCTTTCTTGAGTAAAGGGCGACCACTAGTACGAGTATCGTGGGCAACATACTTATTGCTCCCCACGCTTCATCAGGATTATGATTGGCGGCCAGGAACCAAAAGCATAGGCAAACTAATCCAACTATTATTACTGATATATAATTCGATTTTAAAGTCCGATGGGTTTTAAGGGTGTCTATTACTTGTTCCACACTATCTCCTCTCCTTTTAGGTAGCAGGTTTAAGGCAGTCAGAACTAAATAGCCGTTCCAGCGATATTCAAACCTACTATTTTTTAAAATTTTGATCGAAATTTTGGGAGAATTTTAATCATCCGTGATGACTAACGAATAAGTCTACCAAAAATAACGTTAAAAATCGAAAGTTGAATCCATGGCCTCTTCATCAATTAACACAACTTTATTGTGAGGGGGTAATGGTTCATTATAAAACATGGCGGGCAGCCGGTCATCTTTGCTGGTAAGTCCGGCCCTGCGGTTGAACGCTTTTTCGGCCTCTAACACCTGCAACCCCAGCTCGGCCCAATTCTCTTCGGTAAACGGGATGCCTGATTTTGCCGTCACCATTCGGTAAACGTTTTCCATACCTTCAGGCGAGGCCAGGCCGGATTGGGCAAAGTCACAAATGCCGACACTGTCCACCGCAGCCATGTGAAGTTGGGTATCTCTTGAAATTTCAACCTGACCTTCAGCACCCAAGGCATCAACCGTTCCGCCAAAGGCCTCCAGATTTTGATCCACAACCCATCCTGCCGTGTGATCGGCCCCCATGGGTGTTGTGGCATAGGTAACCGCCATACCCTGAATGGCCCTTGGATCATAGGCAGCTATGCTTTGCCCTTTTACTGTGGGGACCCGCTCGTTGCCGAAATGCTTTCCAACAGCATCAGGGCCGTTTCCGATAAGTTTTCCCAACTCACTTCCTTTGGCAACCTCTTCAACCATTTCGATGGCAGCGGCAGCATCCCCAAAGGATTTGTATCCCGAATCCATTGCCACGGCCATGGCCACTCCGGTATTCATGGTATCAAGCCCAATATCGTCGCAAAGAAAATCAAGTTTTGCGATGGCATCCAGGTCGTCATTGCCGATCATGCCGCCCATGGACCAGATGGTTTCGTACTCCAGAGAAGAGGTGATGTATTTTCCTTTGGCATCCACATACTCATTGGAGCAGTTAATGATGCACTGAGAACAGCCCTTGTGAGTGGTTTTTCCGCCCCGTTCCTTGATAGTTTTAGCCATGGTTTCACCGGTAATTTTATCCACCCCTTTAAATTGACCCTGCCTTGCGTTACAGGTGGGAAAGGCGCCTGCGGCATTAATGTACTCGACCAGACAGGCCGTGCCCAGTTCAGGCAGAGTTTCACCGCTGAATTCGTCCTCTTTTACTGCTTTGGCATAGGCCTTTGCCGCTGTTCTAAAGGTTGCTTTATCTTTCAGCGGATCGGGCGATTTGCCTTTTTTGTCAACGAGAATGGCTTTAAGGCCCTTTGACCCCATGACGGCTCCTAAACCACCACGAGCGGCTGCACGGCAGGGGCGGCCATCAAAATCAGTGGTCTGTATGGAAGCGGAAGCCAACAGCTGTTCTCCGGCAGGACCTATGCAGGTGATGCTATTCTTTTCGCCGTATAGGGCGGTTAGATGCTCAACCAGTGAATAGGTTCGCATTCCCTTGGTGTTAGCGGCATCCAGCAGTTCTGCTGTCCCCTCAGCTGTGATTCGAAGCAGATATGAGTGGCCTTCTGGTGCTTTGCCTTCGACAATGATCGCCGTGATGCCGATACGCGCCAAAGCAAAAGCCACGGTTCCGCCTACGTTGCTCTCCTTTATCCCTCCTGTAAGGGGGCTTTTGGCACCCACGGACAGTCGACTTGTATTGACAAGAGGGGTGCCAGTCAAGTATCCAGGTGCAAAAATAAGTTTGTTCTCAGGTCCTAAAGGATCTGCTGTTGCCGGTACTTCACTGTTGATCATTAAAGAGGTAAGCGCCCGCCCCCCCAGAATGGCATATTGCTCGGATGGCGCTTCAGAATTAATGGATTGATTTGTCATGTTGACACGTAAAATTTTCAATGAATTTTCCCCGTTAAATCCCGTAAAGAGCCATATAAATCCCTGATTTCAGACATCATGATTTTAAAAAAATAAATTGGACGCTAATTG
>JASFYZ010000021.1:0-14831 GCA_045046665.1 Desulfobacterium sp. | reverse complement strand
TTCAACGGGGGAGAAATGAATGGCAGTAAAAGAGAAAAAAATTGACGAATCAAAAACAAATGTAGACAAAACCGTTTACAAAGCTCTGGGTCTGAGCGGCGGCATTTTTGGTGCCTCGCCCTGCGCCGTGGATGTAAAGGACGGAAAGGTCCTCCGTATCAGACCGATGCACTGGGGAGAAAAATACGATTATGACAGCTTTAACCCTTGGAAGATTGAGCGGAATGGGATAGCTTTCGAGCCACTTCACAAATCTGTTCCATCCCCATGGAGCCTTGCCTACAAGAAAAGAACCTATTCACCGAACCGGATCAAGTACCCTCTGAGACGTGTGGACTGGGACCCTAAGGGTGATCGTAATACGCAAAATCGTGGAAAAAGCAAATTTGTACGAATTTCATGGGATGAAGCCACCGATATTCTTGCAGATGAAATCAAGAGGATACACAAAGAGTATGGTCCGTTAGGTATCTTGGTTCAAGGCGACGGTCATGGCGAATGTAAGATGCTCCATGCACCCCATGGCTGTTCAACTCTACTTTTTGACAAGATGGGTGGTTTTACTCAGCAGGTAAGGAATCCCGATAGCTGGGAAGGCTGGTATTGGGGTGCCAAACACGTATGGGGGAAAGGGTTTATCGGAATGATGGCCCCTGCTGAAAATGTTGTGAAGGACATCTGTGAGAACAGCGACATGGTTGTTGTTTGGGGCGGTGATCCTGAAACAACTCACTGGGGCTTCCGCGGTCAGCTTGCCAGTCGCCTTCTGTATTACTGGACGGATATCGGTATTAAGCAGATATATATCTGCCCTGACCTTAATTATTCAGCTTGTATTCATGCGAATAAATGGATTCCGGTACTGCCGAATACGGATGCAGCACTACAGCTGGCTATTATATACATGTGGGTTACCGAAGGCACCTATGACAAGGAGTATGTGGCTACGCATGTCATAGGTATGGACAAGATAGAAGGCTATGTGCTGGGCAAGGATGACGGTGTTGTCAAGACACCTAAATGGGCGTCTGAAAAATGCGGTGTTCCGCCATGGACTATCAAAGCCCTTGCCCGTGACTGGGCCAAGAAGATTGTCACCATCGGTCACTACTTTGCCGGCGGTATGGCCAGGGGACCCTTTTCCCACGAACCGGCACGGCTTGAATGTATTCTGCTGGGCATGCAGGGATTGGGAAAACCAGGCGTTCACCAGGCCCAGATCGCTTACACGGGTATGCCCCAAAATATAATGGCTGGCGGAGCCGACCACATGGGCCCCTTTGGAAAACTTGAGGGTACAGCGGCGGGTGAACGTATTTTAAAGCCTCACCGGGGTACGCCCACAGCCTGGGGTAAACAAATGATCCCCAAAACCCTCATTGAATTAGCCATCAAAGAAGGCAAAGTAGAATTCTGGGGTACAGGCGGGCATGAAGAGGATTCTACTGACCAATATGTTAAGTATACCTATCCGATTCCAAAGGAAGAAGGCGGAACCGAGGTCCATATGTTTTGGACGGATACTCCCTGCCGACAGACCTGCTGGGGCCATGGCAATGATATAGCAGATACAGTTCGGAACCCTAAAATCGAGACGGTGGTCGCGCAGCACCCGTGGCTTGAAAACGATTGTCTTTTTGCCGATATCATTTTGCCCATCAATACCACCCTTGAAGTGGATGACATTTCTCCTTGTATCCGCGACGGGGACAGCTTTCAAAGCGTTATTAATATGCGTAAAGCGATCGAGCCTGTGGGCGAATCAAAGAGCGACTTTGAAGCAATTGTCGAAGTTGCCAAAAAGCTAAATATGGAAGAAGAGGTTACTGAAGGCTTTACCATTGATGACCTGATTCGGGAAACCTACGAGGGCATGATGTTTGACAAAATTGTTCCCTTTGAAGAGTTTCTGGAGAAGGACTATATGATCATTCCTGTCTCCAAAGACTGGGAAAAGATTCCTGCAGGGCTCTACAAATTCTATGAAGATCCTGAAGCCAATCCTCTTCCGACACCGACCGGCAAGCTGGAGTTCTACTCCGAAAGCCTTGCTAAGGCCTTTCCCCACGATGAAGAACGTCCTCCTTTCCCCAAATGGTTAGAGAAGACCATTACTCATGATGAGCGTACTTCCAGTTACAGGGCGCAGAAATATCCATTGTTAGTCCTGTCTAATCACGGCAGGTGGAGAGTTCATGCCCAGGCAGACGATATCCCTTGGAGCAAGGAAGCCATGACCGGCAAGATCCGAGGTTTTGACGGATATCTTTATGAACCCTGCTGGATCAATACAAATGATGCAAAAGCCCGTGGTATAAAATTTGGAGATATCGTCAGGGTCTATAATGAACGCGGTAGTGTTTTATGCGGTGCCCTGGCTTACGAACGGGTTATGCCGGGAGCCGTTTCCATTGATCATGGTGCCCGGGTGGATTTCATTATTCCCGGAGAACTTGATCGCGGTGGGGCAATAAACCTCATTACTCCAGGCGGTTTAACGTCGAAACATGCAGCAGGGCAAGCAACGACCTCCTTTCTTGTAGAGGTTGAAAGAGTTAATATGCAACAAATGGATGAGTGGCGGCAGCAATATCCGGAACCCTTCGCAAGGGAATATGACTATGCGTCAGGTCTGCATTTCAATGGATGGATTGAGGAGGACAAATAATCATGGGTAAGAAAATTTTTGTTATCGATTTGTCAATTTGCAACGGATGTTATACCTGCCAGTTTGCCTGCAAGGACGAGCATTGCGGTAATGACTGGTCCCCAATTGCAAAATCCCAACCTGAAATCGGACAGTTCTGGATGAAATTGACGGAAGAAGTTTGCGGTACAGTCCCCAAAGTCAAAGTGGCATACCGTCCCCATATGTGTATGCATTGCGATAACGCTGCCTGCATGAGCGCTTGTCCTGTGGATGACGCGATCTATAAACGTGAAGATGGCCTTGTCATCATTGACTCGGACAAATGCACGGGGTGCAGAAATTGTTTAGATGCCTGCCCCTACGATGCTATCTATTTTAATGAAGATTCCAACCTTGCTCAGAAATGCACCGGATGTGCCCACCTGCTCGATAGCGGCTGGACCGAGCCCAGATGCGTGGATGCGTGTCCCACCCTTGCCCTCAAATTCATGGATGAAGCGGATGCAAAAGATCTGATTGCTGATTCACAAGTCTGGAAACCGGAATTAAAGGACAAGGTAAAGCCCCGGGTCTACTATCAAAATTTGCCAGGCAAATTTATTGCTGGCACTCTCTATAATCCAGAAGAAGAAGAGGTCATCATCGGTGCCGTGGCCACGTTAACAAATAGTGATGGAACGGCCCTGACATTAGAGACAGATAGTTATGGCGATTTTTGGTTTGAAAAACTTGAGCAGGATATTTTTGACCTTACGCTGAAAAGCAATGGGAAAATCAAAAGCTTTACTGGACTCGACACAACGGAAAAAGACTTAAACCTGGGGGATATTCCTTTAGTATAACGCTGCGAAACAACTCTATGTTGGCTGGTGGGGGCTTTAGTAATGTACCCTTGGGTGCACACTACAGGCCTCCAACATAACCTGTATTGTCAATGACGCTAATTTTTATGTTTAATTTGAAAAACCAAAGTGACCTGGTGCGAGGGCATCCGGTTTTTCAAGTTTTGCCCCGTTTATGCGAGCATTGCTTAAGTTAGCAATCCATAGGCTTTGATCGCAAAAAGGGAATCAAGCATGAAGGCTCGTTGTCTATATCGACTGTCCTGTGCGCAAAAAAAATAAGGGCTACTATTTTTCCTTTTGTCTGCTCAGGGCAGTTTCCCACAAAACATTTAACTATAAAAGGAGAGTGACTGATCAGTATTACCATTTATAAAAGCTGAAATTAGGTAAAACTAACTAAAGTAAGGAGAAGTTGATGCAAAAGAATCGTTTCATGATAAGATTAATGTTCGCAACTCTTTTCGTTATGACCGGAGTGTTTTCTACATTCCTCACACCAGTAACTTCCCAAGCAAAGGATGTCATTGAGCTGAAAGCCGTGACGTCCTTCCCCAGAAGTGCCGTTGACAATCTTGCACTACCCGATCTGATAAAAATGATTGAGAAGAGGACTGACGGCCGTCTCAAAATCAACTATATCGGCGGTCCTGAAGTCGTCAAGACTTTTGATCAGGCAGAGGCACTTCGTCGTGGCACTATTGACATGATTCTCTTTACCCCGTTAGGGTATTTAAAATCCCTTGCACCTGAACTCCAGGCCAAAGGGCTTTCGAAATTGACGGCCTGGGAGGAGCGCAGGAAAGGGGTTAATAAAATTTGGGATAAAATTTTGCAGAAGAAAGTCGGGGCAAAATATCTGGGTAACATTCATTCCGTAGTCGATTTTAGTATTTATACCAATACGAAAGTGGAAACACTAGCCGATTTCAAAGGTATGAAGATCCGGGCAATGCCGCTCTATACAGCGTTTTTAAAAGAGTTGGGGGCAAAACCGATCATCATTCCACCCACTGATATTTACACGGCCATGCAACGCGGCGTTGTGGATGGCTTTATCTTTTCAACCGATTTCGAGGTTCCGAATTGGGGCTGGCACGAAGTTACCAAATACAAAATTATTCCGGGTATATTTCAGCTCGAAAATGGTACATTGATCAATTTGAAAAAATTTAATTCGCTTCCAAAAGATTGTCAGGATGCCCTTGAAACTTGCGTGGAAATTTTTGAAGGCATAGACACAGTACGCATCATCCAAACAAAGCAAAAGGCTTGGGAGGTGATGAAGGCTTCGGGTGTTCAAGAAATAGTATTACCGGAAAAAGATGCCAAGAAACTCGTAGAAATTGCAGAATCAGCGACCTGGGCCGCAGTCCTTAAGGATGCGCCTGAAATGGCAAAAGTAAGAGAGCTAATTAGCAAAAAATAGCATTGGTGCTTCAGCAGCACTTCTTTTGGCATTAAAGAATTAATGCTGGCTGATTGCGTTGCCCAGACAAGCGCAAGTTGAATTTATCATCAGCCAATATCTATTAACCCGGCAGTTTATGGTTTCCTAAGGTTTCTGCTGAATATGAAAAATTGCCGGGTTAATTCACCCCCCCTGAGAATTGGTTCCACACACCCTAAATGACAAACGCACTGGTTAAATATGACACCAACTGTGGAGAATGCCAAAACCCACGAAAAACACCGATACGTTACAACAAATATCGGCCTGGTTCAAATCAGCGTAATACTTTTTGAGGTATTTTTGTTGCTCTTGCTGGGTCTTTATTGATAACGATCAATAAGTTAAATGCTGTAACTTGATTGAAAGACCGGGCAAAAGTTTTACCCTGGCATATGCGATTTTGAAATAGGCCAAATATCAAGAGAAAAAGAAAAATTGCATCCAAGGTCTATCCTGACGTCAAGAATATCCGATCAATTAGATGGGCACCTGCAGTGCTTGCCGCAAAAAGTTCGGGGGCACTCCCACGCACAAGGAGAAAAAGGATATGGCGGAGAAAATATTTACCAATTGCACAGTCGGTGGCCCTGTGCATGTTCACGTGGAAGATAACAGAATTACACGAATCAGCCCCCTGCAATTGGAGGACAGCGACCCAAAAGACTGGACAATTAATGCCCGTGGCGAAAGCTTTACGCCTTTAAGAAAAGTTACACTGGGCCAGGTAGTCATGACGGAGAAAGGCCGCACCTATTCCCAGGACAGAATAAAATATCCGACGAACACTGCAATGAAGCGCATTTACCTGTAACTGCGGCCCAGCCTCACATGGGCCATCGCTGGATGAATATAAAAGATTTGGAAAGGGGCAAATATGCGCGGGTTAAGGTTGCGTCCATTCCCATACCATGCATGCATTGCCAGGATGCCCCTTGTGAAAAAGCCGCTAAAAACAATGCAGTGACCCGTCTGGATGACGGGATCGTGTTAATTGATCCTAAAAAAGCCAAAGGCCAAAAGCAACTTGTGGAGGCCTGTCCCTATAACTCAATATATTGGAATGATGAAGAAGACTTGCCCCAGAAATGCACGCTGTGCGCTCACTGGCTGGATGCCGGATACAAAGAACCGCGCTGTGTTGAAGTATGTTCCACGCAAGCGTTGACCTTCGGTGACATAGAAGACCCTGATAGTGAGGTTGTAAAAAAACTTAATCAAGGACCTATTGTATTAAAACCGGGGGATGATGCCCCAAAGCCTCTTGTTACATATTTAAATGTTCCGGGGATACTGGTTGCAGGCACCATTTTCTGTCCTGATGTCAAGGAGGTTGCCAAGGGAGCCAAGGTGACATTATCAGGCAATGGAGATGCCCAATCAGTTAATGCCAACGGTTTTGGCGATTTTGAATTTGAAAATCTGCCCAAGGACAAAAAATATACTTTACGGGTAGAGCTGACAGGATATGAGCCTTGGGAGATAATATTGACGACAAATAAGCACTGGGTTGAAGGTAATATTCAATTAACAAAACAGAAACGATGCGGTGAATAAAATGGAATTTCAAAAAAAAGAATTATTTCCAAATAATCGGCATTAATTGTCGTCTACGGTACAGTAATAAGATTCCATTTCTGCGAAGATCTTAATCTCCAATGTTAAAAAAGTTCTCGGCAAAAATTTATTTTAGGGTACTCTACCCCATGAAACGGGTTGATAGGGACCCAAATGGTGAACGGAACCCCCAAAGTAGGGGGGAAATCAAGTATTAACGGATCAGTTAGGCAGAAGCAATCGAGTAGGCAGAAGCAATCGAGATCATTTTTAGATCTCTTTGAAAGAAATTAACCGCTTTACGCCTGGGTTGTGGGAGGTGACAAAAAATGAAGGTATTTGCTATTGACTTATCTATGTGCAACGGATGTTATTGCTGTCAGATTGCCTGCAAGGATGAACATGTAGGCAACGACTGGACACCCTATGCCAAGCCCCAGCCCGATACAGGCCAATTTTGGATCGGTTTGGATGAACAAGTGCGTGGTCAGGTGCCCAAGGTTACGGTGAGTTATATTCCCCACCTTTGTCAGCACTGCGACGACGCACCGTGTATCAAGCAGTGTGAAGTAGGTGCCATCCAAAAACGGGACGACGGAATCGTGCTGATCGAACCTGATAAGTGTACAGGCTGCCAGCTATGCGTGAACGCCTGTCCTTACAATGCCATTTTCTTTAATGAGGATTTGAATATTGCGCAAAAATGTACGGGGTGCAGCCACCTGCGTGACAATGACCCGGAGGACTGGTCAGTACCGCGCTGCGTGGATCAGTGTCCCACTGAAGCACTTCGCTTCGGTGAGGAGGAAGAATTTGCCGATTTTATCAAGGAAGCCGAGCAGCTAAACCCTCAAGCAGGCACCAAACCCCGTGTCTACTACAAGCATCTACCCCAAAAGTTCATTGGCGGCACAATCTACGATCCCAACGAAAAAGAGGTGATCATTGGTGCAGCATGCACGCTTAAGGACAATGAATCCGGCCAAAATTTCTCCACCGAAACGGACAACTTTGGTGATTTCTGGTTTCGAGGGCTGGACGATGACCGCAATTTTACCTTAACTTTTAAAAAAAATGGTAAAACCCATACTATCGACGGCATATCTACGAATAAAGACATTTCTTTAGGGGATATCCCCATAATTTTTTAACGTAGAAATTCTTATTTGATAAATAACAATGCTGGAGGCAAATACGATATGGCGAAAATAAAAATCAAAGATAAAACAGTTCTAAGGAGCCTCGGATTAGGTGGTTTTTTCGGGGGTGGTTCCGAAGGAATGGTTGATGTTAAAAACGGTAAGATTGTCCGTGTTCGTCCGATGAGATACGGCTGGAAATATAAAAAAAAAGACGTCCGTCAGTGGAAAATCGAAAAAAACGGTAAATCCATTGAGCCTGGCTGGAAAAGTCTTCCGGGACCGTTTTCACTGGCTTATAAAAAGCGAGTCTACTCCCCGAACCGTATCCTGTTTCCTCTTAAACGGGTAGACTGGGATCCCAATGGTGAACGCAATCCTCAAAACCGGGGGAAAAGTAAGTACAAAAGGATTTCCTGGGATGAAGCCTCTGACATCATTGCCAGTGAAATCAAACGAGTTCACAAAAAATATGGTGTCCACGGCATCCTGATGCAGGGCGATGGTCATGGAGAGTGCAAGACCATTAATACGCCCCATGGTCATGCGGGGAACCTTTTGGATCACATGGGCGGTTTTACGCTTCAGGTGCGCAACCCAGACAGCTGGGAGGGCTGGTACTGGGGTGCCAAGCATGTCTGGGGTCATGGTGTTCAAGGTAACATGTGGCCTGCCGCCAATACGGTGAAAGATTGTACTGAACATTCTCAAATGGTACTCTTTTGGGGATGTGATCCTGAGACCACACCTTGGGGCTTTACCGGGCAATTTGCCAGCCGCCTGTGTTATTTTTGGTCACAAATAGGGATAAAGCAGATCTATATTTGTCCAGACCTGAACTACGGTGCCGCCATTCATGCAGACAAGTGGATTCCAATACTTCCCAATACAGATGCAGCTTTACAGCTGGCAATCATTTATGTCTGGATTACCGAGAAGCTCTACAACAAGGAATATGTAGATACCCATGTTATCGGCATGCAGGAGTTTGCTGAGTATGTTCTCGGAGAAGAGGACGGGGTAGCCAAAACCCCGGCCTGGGCATCAAAACGTTGCGGCATTCCCGAGTGGACTATCAAAGCGCTGGCCAGGGAGTTTGCAGCTCAAATCACCTCCATCGCACATTATTTCGGCGGAGGACTCATCAGAGGTCCTTTTTCACATGAAAACGCGCGCCTTGAGGTCATCCTTCTTGGTATGCAGGGACTTGGAGGGCCAGGAGTTCACCAGCTTCAGCTGACGTATTTTGGTATGCCACGCAAAGAGAATTTGACCGGCGGCGTCTGGAACCCGGATATCGAAGAACGCCTCTCTATCCCGGTCATGTCTTCCATTAGTTCCTGGCAGAACCAGGCGCTTCCCAAATGCCTGGTCCACAAGGCTATCCAATCCGATGGCCCCATTACGTTTTGTGGGACCGGGGCGATTGAGGCATTGACCCGGGATCAGTTCAACGAATATACATTCCCAATCCCAAAAGAGGAAGGTGGCAGTGATATCCACATGATGTGGACCGACTGCCCGTGTCGGATCACCTGCTGGAACGGCGGTAATGAGACCGAGGTTTCTTTGCGAAATCCGAAAATCGAAACCATTGTGTCGCAGCACCCCTGGCTGGAAAATGATTGCCTCTACTCAGATATCATCTTGCCAGCCAACACCTCATTTGAAGTGGATGACATTGTTACCAATGTACGTCAAGGGACCCCCCAGCCAAACATCATGATTCAGGACAAAGCCATCGAACCTATTGGTGAATCAAAGAGCGATTTTGAGGTCGTTGTTGAAGTGGCCAAGAAAGTCGGCATGGAAGAAAAAATGACTCAAGGGTTGACGATACCTGAATTGCAAAAGCGTATCTGGTTTCACATGGGAGGTGAAAAACTGGTCCCCTGGGAAGAATTAGAAGAAAAAAAATATTGGATGTATGATACAGCCAAAGATTGGGAATCCGATTCACCTGGATTGCGGAATTTTTATGAAAACCCGGAGAAACATCGGCTGGGTACCCCCAGCGGCAAGCTGGAGTTTTATTCCGAAGCCCTGGCTACTCGTTTTCCGAACGATTTAGAGAGGCCGCCGATTCCTAAGTGGATAGAAAAGAGCGCCATGCACGATGAGCGCCTTTCTGGCAGCCGTGCCAAAGTGTATCCCATGCTGCTGATGTCCAATCACGGTCGTTGGCGGGTACATGCTCAGTGCGACGACATCACCTGGACCCGGGAAATTGGCACCTGTAAAGTAACTGGACCGGATGGTTACAAATACGAACCCTTATGGTTGCATCCTTCCGAAGCAGAAAGCCGCGGCATAAAAAATGGAGATATTGTCAAAATTTTTAACGAACGAGGGATCGTTCTTGCCGGAGCTTATGTCACCGAACGCTTAAGTCCCGGCGTTGCTTACATTGATCACGGTGCCCGTGCGGATGCCATCAAGGTTGGTGAAATTGATCGTGGTGGCGCAATCAATACGATTTCACCAGATGGCCTCATCTCAGAAAATTGTGTCGGCCAGGCAACCAGCGGTTACCTGGTTCAAATCGAAAAACTGGGCGCCCAGGAAATGGAACAATGGCGTAAAGATTACCCGGAAGCGTTTGAAAGAAAATACGATGCAGCCGCAGGTCTTCGGTTTGACGCATGGGTTGTGAAAGACTAATTAATAAAATTTGCGTAAGGGACAAATAAGGAGATAAAATGGCAATTATAACGATTACAAAAGCCTCATTCAGCGGTGCTGAAAAAATTTCTAAAAGTCTTGCCGCCCGATTAAAATATCCATGTATGGGAAGACGTGAACTATTTGCACGTGCATCCGAAGATTTTGATTTTCCAGAAAAAGAACTGGTCGAAGCTGTGGAAGAACCGGCCAAGATATGGAATCAGAATCGCGAAAAGCAGTCTGCAAATTACAATTTAATCCGGGCTACATTCCTCAAACGATGCAGTGAAGAAAACGGGAACCTTATTTACCACGGCCATGCCGGTCCGGAGTTCGTCAGACGGATTCCCCATGCATTACGAATATTATTTGTTGCAGATATGGAACATCGAATTGAAGAAGCCATGAAACGAAATGCCTTAAACCGGGATCAGGCAATTGAATTAATTCACAAAATAGATAAAAGGGTAACTAAATGGTCCCAACAGATGCATACAGTTAATTGGAGGGATTTCTCTTTTTATGATATGGTCTTTCATATCGGGCGGTTAAGCGCTGAAAGTGCTGAAGAAGCGGTGATTGGAATAATAGAGTCTGGAGGCTTTAAACCCACAGAAGATTCTAAAAAGGCTTTTGATGATGAATTGCTTGGAAGCATTGTCTGGTCGAAATTGACCAATGACGAGCAGACAACCAGTTCCATTGTAGAAACCATTGCCGAACAAGGCTGCGTCACCATTTCAGGGGTGGCGCGGTCTAAAGAGCAAAAGGAGGCGATTACTTCTCTGACCGCTTCCATAGAAGGGGTTAAGAGCGTGCAAAATAAAGTTGGAATTGGAGCAATTTGGCGTTCATAAGTCATTTACAGGGTGTTAAATTCTGGTTTATAAAATAACTTAAATCTTGAATCCCCCTCGTTAATTGACGTAAGGGAGATGGAAATAAATAATTGTTCAGCCTGGCGGTAGTCGTTACGCCGCTCTGCGGTGCCACAGAAATCTTGGACGATTATTATTTTCGGTCTCCCTAAGTTCTCAATAAGTTCGGGTATTCATGGATTCATTTTGAATAGCACCTGGCGTTTAAAGGGTAAGCAGGCTTTATCACCCAAAGTTATTGAGAACTTACTAATTGATAACTTAACTATTTGATTCTATTGGGTTTGCAGAAAATATATTTTGATACTTATTTTCAGCATTTTCAAATAGTTAAGTCTACCACCTTAAAGAAATACGGCAAGTTCATCAGAATTTTAAAAATAATATTTTAAATTCAAATAGTTATATAACGCTTGCATTCTTGTAACTATTCAGCGTGTATTTGCTACTACACAAGGTTAAATATACTACATGTTGTGCCTGGAGATATCTTTTTACATTTTTAGAATTTATTTTATAGCAAACCACTCTAATTAGGAAACTTTAAAATTTAAATTATCTGTATAATCAAGCGATTATACACGCTGAATAGTTACGCATTCTTTAGGTAAAATATGAATTTGGAGGTGAATATGTTCAAACCTATTCAATCAATACTTTTTGCCACAAACCTGACCAAAGGCTGTATTCCGGCCTTTGAAATGGCTGCATCCCTGGCCACACATCACCAGGCTACCCTGGTGCTTATTCACGTGCTGCAACAGATACCTGAGTACATTGAAACCCGCCTCAAGAGCCTATTCGGCGAACAGGGATACGATGATCTTGTTCAAAGGAATTCAAATTCCGCCCGTCATGCTCTGATCGGCAAACAATTTTCCTCCACACTCGTACACGAAGCGCTCAAACAGTTTTGCACCAACGCTGGCATAGACGATGATGCTTGCAATTATCAGTCCAGAAAAATAATTGTTACCACAGGGGATCTGACAGACGAAATCCTGGAGAACGCTGAAAAGCATGATTGCAGTCTCATAGTTATGGGCGCAAGAGAAGGATTCATTGCCGACAATTCCATCGGGTACACCATCAAATCGATCATGCGCCGATCTAAAATTCCGGTGATAATGGTGCCTCCACCCCAGGAGTAATCTCACATTACACCCGGGGTGGCATCCATCCGATTCGGAACTTCAAGGATAAGGATATAAGAATATTTTTTGGGACAAAAAGCGTTCTTCTATTGGATATTTAGATTCTTATCTCTGATTTTCGTGTTATTTTGGCAAGAGAATCAGAAAATAGCTTTGATTCTGGCTTGTCCAGGTTAGGCAAAATAATTTTAATTGTCATATTATCTTGGAATAATTCATTTCTGCTTCTGCGGAAAAGGCTGTTTTTTCATTTTCATGGGACAGGAGGAAGGTTATGGATAAAATAGAATTAGATGCAATTCTATCTCGAATCGGGACGCTAAAGATATATGCCAATAAGCAAATGATCTATCGTCAGATGGAAGAACCTTCGGGATTCTATTTTATAAGAAATGGAAAGGTGAGAAATTATATTGTAACCGAAGATGGAAAAGAGAAAACCTGTACCATATCAATTGACGAAGAGTTTTTTGGGCTTGCCTTTTTTTTTGATGATGGATTAAACGATACATCTGCGCATGCAATGGAAAAGTCAGAAATTTATATCATTGAGAATGATGGGATGGAGCATCTTTATCGTAATGAGCATAATGTTATTGTATTAATTCTCAAGTCTATGGCCCAAAAAATGCGTTTTCTCTCATTTCAAATGACCTGTCTTGCATTTCTGTCTGCTGACCAAAAAATCACACAAATGCTGGCACATCTTGCGGAGCGGTTCTATAAGTCGGACTCATCCCAAATCACTCTCAATTGTACCCATGAAGATATAGCCCTGCTTTCAAGTACTTCTCGTACGACAGTTACGCAGGTGCTTAACGATTTGGAAAGGAGACAACTTATTTCGAAAGGATACCGGTCTATCATAATTCATGATTTAGAGACTATTAAAAAAAATATTTCCGAATAATCGCCACTAATTGTCGTCTTCAGTACAGTCATAAAATTTCATTTCTGAAAATATATAATATCATCAATGATGGGGTCGGTCATAACATGGGCCACTTTGAACCTATTTTTTTTATGCATAAAAACAAAGCAAGTAATTACAGATAATTGACCATGCTATATATTCGGTATCCGTATAGCGGTCCATCTTACGACCAAGCCCTCAATGATAAAGTAGTTCCAGGCAATAATCTCTTTTCCGGCAATAATCTCTTTTAATGATAGGAGTAGAATCCTAATGTCCAGTCAAGATAAAGAGCATAAGATTGAAAAATCAATATTCAGAGGGCTTGGCTTTTGTTCAATTACCGCAGATGCCAACAGTGTGCAGGTGGACTGTAATAATGGTAAAATCATCCGAATACGTCCGCTTCGCTATGATTTAAAATATCCAGGCATCACACCATGGCAGATCAATGCAAAGGGGAAGAACTTTTCTCCACTAAAGAAATCACTGATTCCACCCTATAGCCTTGGATACAAGAACAGGGTTTACTCACCCAATAGGGTTCTTTACCCCATGAAACGTGTTGATTGGGATCCGAATGGTGAACGGAACCCCCAAAACAGGGGAAAAAGCAAGTACGAACGGATCAGTTGGTCAGAAGCAATCGAGATCGTTTTTAATGAGATTAACCGCATAAAAGAGACCTACGGTATGGAGGCGGTCCTCTCTCAGTCAGACGGCCACGGGGAGACTAAGTGTGTCCACTCTGCCCACGGCTGCCACCGCAGGCTACTTAGCCTTCTGGGCGGTTATACCCTGCAGACCAGAAACACTGATAGCTGGGAAGGTTGGGTATGGGGAGCCAAGCATGTGTGGGGCTGTGAAAATCTGGGCGAAATGGTGCCGGTAAGCAATGTCATAGAAGATGTCGCCAAAAATTGTGACGCTATTTTCTTCTGGGGCTGTGACCCTGAGACGACCCCATGGGGATTTGACGGACAGCTTGCCAGCCGTATCTGCTACTGGTTTACCGAACTTGGCATCAAATCTCTTTATGTGTGTCCTGATCTGAACTATGGCGCTGCTGTGCATGCAGACAAGTGGATCCCCATTTACCCCAATACGGATGCGGCTCTCTACATTTCCATCGCCTACATGTGGATTACAGAAGATGCCTACAACAAGGAATATATAAAGACCCACTCAGTGGGCTTTGACAAGTTTGAGGAATATGTTCTTGGCAAAGAGGACGGGGTTGCTAAAACACCCAAATGGGCTGCAAAAATAACCGGCATTCCCTCTTACACCATCAAAGCTCTGGCCCGTTACTGGGGCAAAAAAACCGTATCCATAGCCATTGGCAACGGTGGCCCCGGTATACGGGGACCATACGCGACAGAACCTGCAAGGCTCCAGGTACTGCTTCTTGCAATGCAGGGGCTTGGGGCCCCTGGAGTTCACCAGTTCAAAATGATAGAATGGGGCATTTACAATAAAAAGCACAATATTCCCCTGCCGCCGTCGTCAAAATACATACCCGTTCTCCTGGACGCCAACAGGGGATGGAAATATACAGATACTCCCCGGCAGTTTATACCGAAA
>JASFYZ010000020.1:0-8543 GCA_045046665.1 Desulfobacterium sp. | reverse complement strand
GCCGCCCCCCCCCGACGGGCAATGGGCCCGGCCCGGAACCGTAGACGGTCCAATTGGCCGGTTTCTATTGCCCCTCGGGGGGGGGCTCTGCTGAGGTTGCCCGGAAGTTTTATTTCCTAATAAATAAATGTGATTCATTTTACCCCAGAGTGGTGCAGAATGCAGCATCAATCAGGGTTTAAATTGAACCTCCTGTCCAGCAAGGGCATCCTTGGGTGCCAATATCATCAGCCGGACCCGGCCCGATGCCACCAGTCTGTCCTGATCGTCGTGGATGCGGGTTTCCCAGACATGGGCCCGCCTGCCCCGGGCCAGGGGGGTGGCCACACAGTGAAGGGTGCCGGAGCGAACCGCACGAAGGAATGTGGTGGTATTTTCCAGGCCCACTGCATTTTTATTTTCTCCCATTACGTTGATGACGGCCCCCACACTGCACATGCTTTCGGCAATGGCGGAATAAACACCCCCATGGACAATGCCGTATATCTGATGATGTTTTTCCGAGACTTTAAGCTCTGCCACCAGGTGTTCCAGGGTCACGTCTGTGAATTTGAGTCCTAATATAGTGTTGAATCCGCCAGATTTTTCATTGAGCAATTCGATGATGTTGTCAGGTAGTTCTCCCATGCTTGTTTTTCTCCTGGGGGGAATTTTTGTAAATATCCGGGTTGGTTTTGTTAAAGTGATGAAACTACAGCGGTGAGGAGGGTGTTTACATTTTCTGCCGCTTTTTCAGCGGTTTTAATAATATCTTCCACCGTGGCTTTTTCCGGTACATCGGGGTTGTTGATGTTGGTGATGGTGGCAAGGCCCAGTATTTTCATTCCGGCATGAACCCCTGCAATGGCCTCCATAACTGTGGAAAAGCCAACGGCATCTGCACCGATGATTTTCAGGTATCTGGTTTCTGCCGGGGTTTCCAAAGAAGGCCCCATGAGTCCGGCATAGACCCCTTGCCCCAGGGGTATGCCTGCGGAGCTGGCGGTTTTCCGGGCCAGTGCAGCAAGGGATGTATCATAGACCTGAGTCATGTCCGGGAATCGTATGCCCCAGTCATCATCATTGGGACCTTTCAGGGGATTTTTCCCGGTAAGATTGATGTGATCGGTGATGAGCATAATCTGGCCTGGGGAAAAATTAAGGTTAATCCCCCCCGAGGCGTTGCTGATGATGAGATGTTTGATCCCCAGGGCCTGCATGACCCTCACCGGAAAGGTGACTTGGGCTGGCGAATACCCTTCATAGAGATGGAATCTTCCCTGCATGGCCATGATGGGGGTGCCAGCCAGGGTTCCCAGTAGTAACTGCCCGGTGTGACTCTCCACTGTGGAGACGGGGAAATGGGGGATCTGGGAATAGGGCAGGGTGGCTTCCACGTTAATATCCCGGGTGCTGCTGCCCAGACCTGTCCCGGTGAGGAACCCCACCCGGGGCGGCTGGGTTATTTTTTCCCTGATAAATGCTGCGGCTTCTTTTACCTGGATTTTGCTGGGTTGCATATATATGTTTCCTGTTTTTTACTTATCCATTATTAACATTGGCGAAGGTATTGATTAATCATTCCTTTTATATGAAATTCCGTCCAAACGACTGGAATTATGAGAGTTTCATTTTTTGTTGTGGCAGGTGGTTACTGCCACGTAGGTTATTCAAAATTGATAATTATATCCATCTGCTGAGAAAGTTTTTTGGATATGTTTTCTTGAAATATTTAAGATTTTTTCGTTATGTTTAATAGCAAAACTTCCTTTAAATCGTATAGATTTTCAATCTAACCCCTCTCAATCCGTTGTTCTTACCAGCAATCACATTTACAAAATCACCAGTTTTCCAACCGAGGAATTTTTGCTTTGGCTTTGCTGCAGGAAAGCCAAATTCGTTCATTCTTACCATCTGCCTGCTCCCATGACCTTTTGTAGTGATTAGAAGTGGTTGATTTGTTAGGGTTTTTAAATTTCTAACATTCCCAACACAAGCAGCATCAATCCAGTGGTCTTTCTGAAGCTCCAGTTGCTTTCTGTTGAACTTGGTCTTTCCACCTGAGCCTACTTCAACAGGGAGACTAAAAGTTTTTAGAGTATTAGGTAGTAAGCTGGACTAATCTGGTTGTCAGTTTTTTCAACTATTTTAGCAACTTCTGAGAAGAATGATTAAAAAAACGGTTTCAGTTAATTAGTCCTGGTATATATAATTCTATTTTCGTTATAATTGAGAAAACAATAAAACTCAAGTGTGCTTCAAAAATGCTTCCAAGACAAGCCCCCTGAGGACAAAATTTGAAAGCTTAAAAATCAATTTTCAGAGGGAATTTTTCCAACCTCCACTTGAATACCACATGAACCAGCATTCACCAAAACCCTTACATAATGGGAATGACGAGTCAGAGAAAAATCGCCAGGACAACCTTTATTTATGCTTCAATTGAGCACCAATAGATACCAGAAAAGCAATGACAAATTCTATAAAGGCCTTGCCATCTTGTATAATTTTCAGATAAGCTTCAGTTTTTTTAAAATCAATGGTGATATCAATGGAAAGAATGAAAAATAAAAAATATTTTCTGATTTATATCTGTGTTTTTTTTTCTCTTTGTGCATCCCCTTGCTGGGCTCATCTTGAAATGAAGTCCGGTCAGAGTGTGGTCTGGGGCCTTGGTGGTCTTCTGGGGATCTGCATGGTTATTTTTTTGTTTGTTTTTTTCTGGAACCGACGGCTTAAACAGGAGATTGCCTTTCGGAAACAAATCGAGGCAAAAATGATTTCCGTGGAATCAAAGTTGACTCAGAGCGAAACCCGATACCGGGCATTGTTTGAGAATAATCCCATCCAGACCATTATTGTGGATGAAAGTACCCGGATTATCATGCATAATTTTGCCGGAAAGAAAACCCATGGCTCCCTCCCCGCCGTGGGGGATATCATGTATAAAGATTATGCAAAAAAACATTCCGTGGATATGCATGATGCCCTGGTGAACTGTATAAGGAAAAATCAGCACCGGGATTTTCCTGCAACCAAATACAAAGAACGCTATTTAAATATCAATATCGCCCCCTTCAGCCAGGGTGCTATTATTACCCTTATTGATGTCACCGAGAGGCAGCGGCTGATGGATGAATTGCAGCAGGTCCGAAAAATGGAGGCCATTGGCACCCTGGCCGGGGGAGTGGCCCATGATTTTAATAATCTTCTCAGTATTATATTGGGGAACATGGAGCTTGCCCTGGATGAGGTGCCCCAGTGGAGTTCCGCCCGGAAAAACCTGAAAGAAATTCAAACCGCTGGCTTGCGGGCAAGGGATGTGGTCCGCCAATTGCTCAGTTTCAGCCGTAAATGTGATATTTCCAGAAATGCGGTGGATCTTCGGGAGATTGTCCAGGAGACAGGGCATCTTCTAAGGGCCTCCATTCCTACCTCTATTGAGATTAAAACAGACATGCAACAGGCTGTTTTCCCCATCAAGGCAGACCCCACCCAGATT
Source organism: Desulfobacterium sp. (assembly GCA_045046665.1). Lineage (GTDB taxonomy): Bacteria > Desulfobacterota > Desulfobacteria > Desulfobacterales > Desulfobacteraceae > Desulfocicer. The sequence goes on along the minus strand of JASFYZ010000020.1, from coordinate 5,062 downwards.
CATCAAATCATTATAAATTTGAGTACCAATGGGGCCCATGCCATGGAGGAAAAGGGCACCGGGGTGTTGACCATTGGGCTGGAAAATGTGCTGCTGGACTCCCCAATGGATATTCCGGGGTATGGTAACATGGCACCGGGCAAATATGTGATTTTGCGTGTCACAGATACAGGCCATGGCATTGACACAATCATTCAAAAAAAGTTGTTTGATCCCTATTTCACCACAAAAAAGGTGGGAAAGGGTACGGGCATGGGGCTTTCCGTGGTGCATGGGATTGTAAAAAATCATGATGCGGCAGTGCAGGTTGAGAGCCAGCCGGGGAAGGGCACCATTGTGAAGGTCTTTTTTCCTGCAACGGATGAGATGCCACAGAAGGCCCCTTCCATTTGTGTAGAGCTTCCCCGGGGAGATGAGACCATTCTTATAGTGGATGACGAATTAGCCCTTGTTAAAATTGCCGCTTCCATTCTGGGTGCTCTGGGATACCAGGTAAAAATTGCCACCTTATCCCAGGAGGCCCTGAACTTGTTTAAGGCCGACCCCATGGCCATTGATCTGGTGATAACAGATATGACCATGCCTGTGATGACAGGAGATGCATTGGCAAAGGAACTGATTAAAATACGTCCGGAAATACCCATTATTCTCTGTACCGGTCTTGTACTGAAAATAACCGGGGAGCAGTTAAAACAAATGGGAATTATCCGATGCATTGAAAAACCCCTGGAGCGAAGTACCCTTGCCACCACTGTGCGCCAGGTGCTGGATGAAACGATGGTTTCAGATTGAATTCAAATGAGCGTTAATGCTGTATTTAAATTCTTGATTATACGTCCCAGACCAATGGCAGTACCTTTCAACGGTTGATCTCTATTTTTTGTTAGTGACCTGTATTCCGGATGATTTTCATTGACCTTTATTGTTAATTTGATAAAAATCTGATATCACATTTTTTGGGATTGGTTCTAACGTTTCCCACTGGATATGCACCAAGTAGTCTGTAAATGAATATAATTAGAAATGTCAACAGTTTAAGGATTGATATCTGATGAGTGCCATCGAAAATGGTCGAGCTTAGAACCAAGCCTCATTTTTTTGGAAACTTAACGTACGGTTGTGCGTGAATTTTGATAAGATAGTATTTTTTTCAGAGAACAACTGATTGTATACTCTGAATCGACAATTTACATTTTTTTTGGAATTATGTTGTTAAAAGGACAGGAGGGGCGTGATGCGCGGTAAATTTGATGGGCAGAGTCTACTTTTCATCGTTATGTTAGCGTTGATTGTAATGTTGAGTTATTGTTCTATTCCCCATGGGGATAAAGATTTGGATCCATGGGAAACAGCAAAAAATACGCATATGAAATCCATGCCTGTGCAGCATGATGCCTTCCCGGAAAAGGGAATGGATCACCAGGCCATGGTATCAGAAACAAAAGAGACTGAAAAATTGGTGGTAAAACCTGCAACAGAAGCCCCGGCAGTGGTTCTGGCCCCCACCAAAGCAGCCGCCCATGAAGAAAAAGCAGTGCACACAGAAGAAGCCGTTGCAGTGCATGAAGAAAAAGCCCCGGTTCCGGCAAAAGCGGAAACGGCCCATAAGGCAGAGGTTGCCCCCGAAGTGACTGAAAGAGAGACCCATGCCAAAGCCGTTGAAGAAGCCCCGGCTGTTGAGACAGCAGATGAGGCGACCCATGAAGAAACCGCTCCATCTGTTGCTGTGGTAGCTGCTCCGGCAGCACCGTCCGCATCGGGTGGCGTGGCAGATATCATGGCCATGGAAAATTCAGAGTATGCCAAGCATAAAAAACCCATTGTACTGTTTACCCATAAAAAACACATGGAAGATTATGCCATTGGATGTGGTGGGTGTCACCACGACGATTCCGGTGAACCCTTGGCAGATTTAAAAATGGGGGATGAGGTTGAAACCTGTATTGCCTGCCATGCAGAGCCTGGAAAAGCTCCGTCCAAAATTGATAATAAAAAATTGACCGCGGAACAAAAACGTGAGTACCACACAGATGCCCTTCACCAGAATTGCATTGGCTGTCATAAGGATTTTAACAAAAAGAATAATACCAAGGCAGCCCCGGCAACCTGTAAGCAATGTCATGATAAAAATAAAACCATGCCTGTGGCAGTAGCCGCAGTACCCGCCGTTGTGGTGGCAGTACCTGTAGCTCCGGCAGTTGAGGCAGTAGAGGCCCCGGCAGTTGAGGAAGTCGCACCCGCAGTACCAGAAGCCCCAGCAGTCGAGGAAGTTGCACCTGCAGTAATAGAAGCTCCGGCGGCTAAGGAAGTTGCCCCGGCAGTAACAGAAGCTCCGGCAGCTGAGGAAGTTGCACCGGCAACACCAGTGGCCCTGGCAGTTGAGGAAGTGACCCCGGAAGCTGAGGAAGTTGCACCCGTAGTCACAGAGGCTCCGGCAGCTGAGGCGATTGTACCCGCAGCACCAGAAGCACCTGTAGTCGAGGAAGTTGCTTCCGTAGTAGCAGAAGCTCCGGCAGTTGAAGAAGCGGCCCCTGTAGCAACAACAGAAGCTCCGGCAGTTGAAGAAGCGGCCCCTGTAGCAACAACAGAAGCCCCGGCAGTTGAAGAAGCGGCTCCTACAGCCACAGAGGATGTAGCTCCGGTGACAGTAACCAATATTGCCGATGTCATGGCCATGGAAAATTCAGCTTATAAGGCCCATAAAAAAGGGATTGTCCAGTTCACCCATAAGAAACATACTACAGATTATGGGCTGGCATGTGGGCAGTGTCACCACGATGCAGACGGTAACCCGCTTAATGATTTGAAAATGGGCGATGCCGTGGAAAATTGCATTGCCTGCCATGACAAGCCGGGTAAGGCCCCCAAGAAAAAAGGGGAAAAAATGACCAAGGCCCAAAAGTTGGAGTATCATACCAATGCGCTCCACGAAAATTGCATCGCCTGTCATAAGGCCTTTAATAAAAAGAACAACACCAAGGCGGCACCTGCCTCCTGCGGTAAATGTCATCCTAAGAAATAGATTGTTTTAATTTGAAATATAGCCACCTTGTGGCTGGGGTCAATGCCTGCATGCCTGTGCAGGTATTGACTCCTTCCCGAGTGGCCATGCAGGCCCAAAAAGCTCATTGAGTACTCATTTTCCTTCGTCCTACGCTCCCTCCAATATCCTCTTCCTCTATCCCATTTGATTCCTATAAGCCAAGCCTGACCCCTCCCCAGAGTGGCCGACATTAGAACCAACCCCAAAGATTAGGCTTGTGCATACCACAGAATATTGCGCCATGGCATTGTTCATCTTCAGTTATTACTAAGAGTAAGTGGTGACAAAGCACATCTTAGTGCCACTACCACCCTTGCTTTTTGATTGCTTTGTAAAGAGATGAGATTCAAATTCATCGAATTCGATCGCTTAGATAACATAGGTAAATAAATTTCGATCGATTGTGACCTAAGGGCTCTGTGATATACGGATTGTTGCACTCGAGGTTTGCATATAAATAAAAATTTTGTTACCTTGGATTTTATCTCGTACATCAGAAGTTCTTTTGCAAAGGGATTTAAAAAATATTATGGTACACAATAAACTCAAACGTCACCCATGGAATCTTACCATGGCAACCCGACTTTTCTTGTTTGTCTCCACTGCCATTATGTTGGTCATTGGCCCCTTGTCTTATCTGGCTGTCAGATCCCTGGAAAATTTCGGTTCCTATGCCGCTTCGGTGAATGAGACCCAGATCCAGGAGCAATCTACTACCTATTTGTCCCGCATTGTTTTTGAACAGGCCCACAAGTCAGATGTCATGTTTCAACGCATTACTGCCGTCTCTTCATTGATGGCAGAACGGGCCATGGCCATTTACGACAGTCTGAAGCTCCACAGCATGGAACACCGGGTTGATAAAGCCCTTGTCTTTTCCCCTTCCCAGGATATTTTTTATTCATCACCGTCGGGAAAAGTGATCACGGTCTACTGGGGCGGCAAAGAAATATCGCCTGATATTGACATGGAACTTAAGGCGCTTTCCCACCTGGAACCCCTGCTCATAAAATCTAAATCTCTGGTACCGGAAAGTTTTGCCACCCATCTGATCTCTGCCAGTGGCATCGGCGTGTATCACACCACCAGTTCTCAATGCATAAAACAGCTATTTGAACTACCCAATCCTTCGGTGTTTGATTTGCGTAACGGTGAGCCCATGAGCATGTTTTTAAACGACCCCACCGGGGTTTCCCAGACCCGGTGGACCCGACTCTACAAAGACGATGTGAACAATGACATGACGATGACGGCATCCACTTCACTCTATGATGCCTCCGGAGCGTTTAAAGGCATTGTGGGCATTGATGTTTCCCTGAATCATCTGCTCATGAAGACCTTTAGCTCTGAAACCCGGGACGATGACATATCAAACATTTTATTTTCTTTTTTGTTAGATGAGCAGGGACGACTGATTATGTTTCCCCAGGATTATTTTGATCTTTTCGGGCTTGAGGTTGATATGGAACGATTTAGTAACTCCAGCCATACACTTGATTATAAACTCCAGGATTCCACCCTCATACAGGTCCAGACGGTGGCAGATAAAATATGCCAATCACAACAACAGGTCATGGAATTGGATCTAAAAGGGAAAAACTATATTCTGGTAACGTCTCCCCTGGATTCCCTTTCATGGCATTTGGTCATTGTCACGCGGGAAAATGATTTAAAGGCATCCATCCAGCAGACCTGCAGTAAGCTTGACAACACACTGGCGGATTTGAAATATCAATTTTTTATATTCCATGGGGTGGTTGCGATTTTCGTCCTGGTGTTCATGTTCTGGATGATTCGACTTTTTCTCCTGCCCGTTAAGGAATTGACCCGATCCGTTGACCGGGTGACCCATGGGGATCTTGCCATCCGTGTACCCGTGCAACGCAAGGATGAACTTGGACAGTTGGCCATGGCGTTTAATGGGATGGTAGAACGCCTTGAAGTGTCTGAAGACAATGCAACAAAACTGCTAAAAAAGATCTTGAAGATTACGGATACACTCAATAGTATCTTTGATTC
>JASFYZ010000019.1:0-3903 GCA_045046665.1 Desulfobacterium sp. | reverse complement strand
ATTAATCATAATCACACAGGAAATATTCATTTTAACGACACGCTGTCGCAACCGGTATCCCAAGGAGTAGACCTATGGCCATGGAAAATCTATACAAAGAAGTCATGGAAATCAACATGATGGAAGATGACGACAACAACAAAGAAGCTTCAGCAAAGGCATTCTTTGAAAAATTGAACTTCATGGAACTTCCTGAGTACTTTAACTGGGCTGATGAAATTTTTGAAGGCTTCCATGTAAAAGAGCGTGGCGATCACACAGCCTTGCTATGGACGGATATCGCAACCAAGGAAGAGGCCTCTTTTACCTATTCCCAATTTGCTGCCAAGTCCAACCAGTGTCTCAATGCACTGCGCGGTGCGGGTATCGAAAAAGGGGATAATATGTACATGATGAACCCCATTGTTCCCGAAACCTGGTTTGCGACTTATGCCTGTGTTAAGGGAGGACTTGTCAATGTCCCCACCGCCACCAGCATGACCATGCGGGAACTGCAGTATCGGTTTGAATCCTATGCACCGGACTGCATCGTATGTGCGGAACAATTCGCAGATCTCATGGATGAAGCCCTTAAAAAAACCAGCACCACCCCTAAAATAAAAATCGTACTGGGTGCAAAAAAAGGCTGGATCAGTTATTCTGAACTTGAAAAACAGGCAGAAACCGCAGAAGCAGCCAAAACAAAATCAGATGATGTCATCTTCTGTTTCTTCACCTCCGGCACAACCGGGCTGCCTAAACGGGTGGGGCACACCGCCACATCTTATCCATTGGGGCATCTTGCCACTTCGGTTCTCACCGGCATTCAGCCCACGGACATTCATCATAACCTAAGCGCACCCGGCTGGGCCAAATGGGCCTGGAGCAGCTTTTTTGCTCCCCTGAACGTGGGAGCAACCGTTGCCGGTTTTAACTTCACCGTTCTGGATGGTAAACAATATCTTGAAGCCATTGAAAAACACAAGGTCAGCATCTTTTGTGCGCCCCCCACAGCCTGGCGAATGTTCATCAACATGGACATGTCTAAATACGATCTGTCTTCCCTGCGTGAGTCCATTGGTGCAGGAGAACCCCTGAACCCCGAGGTTATCAACCAGTGGAAAAAGGCCACGGGCACCGAAATTCGTGATTTTTATGGCCAGACGGAATCCACCGCCATGATCGGTAATCCCCCATGGATGAAAGGTAAAATGAAATCCGGTTCCTTTGGATACCCCTCATTCATGTACGATGTGGCCCTGGTTGACGATGAAGGAAATGAGATCACCGTCCCGGATGAGCCCGGTCACATTGTTGTCAAACTTGACAAATGGCGTTCCATTGGCCTGTTCACCGAATACATCGGAAGTCCTGAAAAAATGGCATCGGTGTTTGTGGATAACTACTATTACACCGGTGACCGGGCATCCATTGATGGGGACGGATACTGGTGGTTTGTGGGCCGGGCCGACGATGTGATCAAATCCTCTGATTTCCGTATAGGTCCCTTTGAGGTAGAAAGTGCCCTTGTGGAGCATCCGTCTGTTGGAGAAGCTGCAGTGATTGGCGCTCCTGATCCCAAACGTCATCAGCTGGTCAAGGCCTATGTGATTCTCAACGCAGGTTTTGAACCATCAAGGGAGCTTGCCCTGGAAATTTTCCAGCACACCATCGGCATTCTTGCCAAGTTCAAAATCCCCAGAATCATTGAATTTGTCACAGAGGTCCCCAAGACCATCAGTGGTAAAATAAGACGTATTGAGCTGCGGGAAAATGAAGTTGCCCGTCAAGAAAAGGGTGAAGCCCCTGTAAGCAATGAATTTTTCTACTGGGATTTTCCTGAACTGAAATCCAAGAAATAATAGTTCCATCTGTATATTCCCCTCTGAGCTAAATGCCCAGAGGGGGAGACCATTTTTTTTAGATACCCACCAATCAGACTTCAGCTTCGGGCTCAAAGGGCATATCAATTTCCACTTCACTACCACCGCTGCGTTTCATTTTTGCGTGGGGATACCGCTTCTGGAACACATGAATCATTTTTCTATTTTCCGCAAGCACCGTGGCGGTAAATCGCTTATATTGATTTTCCTTGGCAATATTTTCCAGAAGATCCAAAAGATGAGACCCAATGCCCATGCTATGGATCTCTTCCTTTACCACAAATGCAACTTCCGCCGTGTCTCTGTCAATCTCGGCATAGGAGCCGATGGCAATAATCTGTTTTCGTTTGCCAAGCTGCCGAAATCCAATGATGGACATGTTTCTGCGATAATCCACATTGGCCCACTGTCCCTGGAGCATCTTCCTTGAAAATACCTTTCGCTTATGAAAAAAACGATAATAAATGGTGTTTTCCTGGAGGGAATAGAAAAAATGCCGGGATTCAAACTCATCCGACGGCAACAGGGGTCTGAAACTGATGCTTTTCCCCATGGGCAGAGACATGGTGGAGTGGTAATCGTCCAGAAAAAGCAGATCCTGACTGGTGGGGGGCAGTTGATCCGCAAAAATGTACCGTCGCTTTTTTGCATCTTCAATCAATTGCTGGCGAAATCTTGGATGGGCCACCTGGGCAAGCTCAATAACCCGTTGGTAAATACTTTTTCTGCGTAATTCTGCAATGCCGTATTCAGTGACCACAATGTCGATATCCCCCCGGGTGGTGGCCACACCTGCGCCTTCACTTAAGTGGGGGACAATGCGGGAGACTTTTCCATTCTGGGCTGTGGAAGGAATGACGATGATGGAAAATCCCCCTTTACTCAGGGCACTTCCCCGGATGAAATCCACCTGATCGCCAATACCGCTGTAAAAAATATAGTCCTTGGAATCGGTGCATATCTGACCGGTGAGGTCCAGTTCCAGGGCGGAACTGATGGAAATAAAATTATCATTTTTAGCAATCACATTGGGATCATTGACAAATTCCGACGATCTGAAATAAAACATAGGATTATCATTAACATAATCATAAAGCTCCCTTGACCCCATACACAAGGAGGCCACGGCCCGACCCGGAAGATAAGACTTATTGCGGTTGTTAATCACCTTTTTTTTAAAAAGCGGCAGCAGCCCATCGGTGATAACCTGGGTATGAAGCCCCAGATCCTTTTTTTCGTCAAGATAAGAGACCACGGCATTGGGGAGATGACCAAAGCCCACCTGGATGGTGTCTCCATCATCCACCAGTTGATTAATATAGTGGCCAATACGCTCTGCCACATAGTTATTTTTCACCCGGGGGGGCATTTCCACCACCGGCTCCTGGTACAGTACCAGAAAGTCAATCTCATCCACATGGACCAGACTGTCGCCCCAGGTTCTGGGCATATCAGGATTTATCTGGGCAATAACCGTCTGTGCACTCTGCATGCCAGCAAGGGTGATATCAACAGATATGCCAAGGCTACAGAATCCAAAGCGATCCGGGGGGCTCACTTGGATGAGTGCCACATCCAGGCCGATTTCCTGGGAATAAAAAATCTGGGGAATCTGGGAGAGATACACCGGAATATAATCAATCTTTCCCTCAAAAGCAGCCTGGCGCATGGAGACACTGATAAAAAACAGCTTGAGACTGAACCGATTTAAAAAACTGGGATTATCCACATATTTGGCAAGTGTGGATGACAGCATCTGATATATTATAATATCCTGGATGTGCTGATCATCCACCATGGCTTTGATCAATTGCTGGGGCTCTCCGCACCCTGTGCCAATGAACACCCTGCTTCCGTTTTTAATTTTTCTAACTGCATTTTCCTGTGTAAATATTTTTTCAGGACAATATTCTGCAACATCCATATCTTTTTCCCGGGCCTGTCAACCACTCAAGGCCAGTTCTCTATCTTCCATAATTTTAAAAAACACACCCCGAAAACCGAGGGATCCAAAGCTGATTGATTAAATTGATCAATTTAA
>JASFYZ010000018.1:0-17500 GCA_045046665.1 Desulfobacterium sp. | reverse complement strand
TAAGGGAGTCAGTCTATCTTGATATACCAGTTATAAACGTATTCATGTCACCAATCCTGGGACGGTTGGGATATAAGCGGTATTTTGAAATCGGCCAACGCCCTAAGTATTAAACAGAGGTTACTGGTACATAGCTTCAATATTATCCTGATAATTATCCATGATCACATTCTTTTTAACCTTAAAGGTGGGGGTCATCATCTTATTTTCAATGGTGAATTCCGGAACGATGGTGACTTTTTTCAGGGTCTCAAAGGAGGGAAGTTCCTTATTCTTACGAGCCACTTCCCCATCAATGAGCCGGACGATCTCTTCGTGTTGCAGCAACTCTTCGCTGCCGTTGCTGCTGTTAAGAAATCCCTTTTCCTGGGCATAGGCTTTGACATTCTCCTCATCCAGGGTGACAATGGCGCTGAGGAATTTACGCTGCTCCCCCACCACACACACCTGATTGATATATTTGGAGGTACCCATGAGCCCTTCAATGGCAGAGGGGGCCACATTTTTTCCACCGGAGGTGATGATCAACTCTTTTTTTCTGCCAGTGATTTTAAGCACATTGCCCTCCAGGATTTCCCCGATGTCCCCGCTCCTGAGCCATCCGTCTTCGGTGAAGTTGTCCCGGGTCTCTTCGGGCATCTTATAATACCCCTTCATCACATTTCGTCCCTTGAAAAGCACCTCACCATCATCGGCAATTTTGTGGAACAAACCTGCACCCGGAGGTCCCACCACACCAAAATCATATTTATCAAACCGATTCAAATTACTGAAACTGGTGTTTTCCGTCATGCCCAGCCCCTCCAGAATCAAGAGCCCAGCCGCATGGAAAAAGCGTGCAATATCCGGACTCAAGGGGGCGCCTCCACTGATGCACCATTTCACCTTTCCCCCCAGGGCTTTATGAATCTTTGAAAAAACAAGCTTTGTTGCGATGTGATATTTTAACTGGGTCATGGGGGGAATGGGTTTTTGGGCCACCTTATACTTGCTCACGGTCTCTCCCACGGCCAAGGACCACTTAAACACTTTTTCCGTCATGCCACCCTTGGCTTCCACATCGGAGACCACCCGGGTATGAATTTTTTCAAATATCCGGGGGACACTGACAAACCAATGGGGAGATGCCAGTTTAAAATCGTCAAGCAGGGTATTGATACTCCGGGCAAAGGTGGTACGATTCCCCGTTAAAACGGCACCATAACTGCAAGTTCTGGCAAACACATGGGCCAGGGGAAGAAAAAGAAAATTATCTTCACCGTCATTAAAATTACCACTGTGAAATATCGACTGGGCCGTTGAGGTAATGTTGTCGTGGGTGAGCATCACCCCCTTGGGCACTCCTGTGGTACCCGAGGTGTAAACAATGCCTGCAAGATCATCCGCGGTCACTTGTGCCGTGCGTCCGTCAAAGTCATCGTCTGAAATATTTTTCCCAAGCTCAAGAAAGGCTTCATAGGAAATAATCCAATCATTGTCCGGCACATCTCCCTTGAGCATGATCACCTGTCTTATATCTGGGATTTCAGCCCTGATTTCCAGGAGCTTTGCCACCTGTTTTTCATCCTCGGCAAAAACCACCACGGCGTCACAATGATCAATGATATAGCGACAATCTCTTGGAAGGTTAGATTGATAAATACCCACAGTTGCTGCACCGATGATCATGTTGGCCATATCCGTCAATACCCAACGGTAATTGGTGTAACTGAGAATATTGACCTTGCCACCCTTTTTTACCCCCAATGCCATGAGACTTTTGGCCGCCTGTTTAACCCCTTGGTAAAATTCGTTCCAAGTGACAGAGTCAGGAACCGAATTATCATCAAACCAGCGATATGCCTCCTTGGTTGTGTGTTCATCCACTGTTTCACAAAGCATCTGGTGGACCCCCTGATAATCCCTGAACTGCATAACACCTCCTGCGACTGATATGACATTAAAATAAAACGGGAACCCAGCGGGCACCGCAACCACTCCGGCATTGAACGATTCTAAAAGTATATCCGATGTCTACCCTGATAGTTTTAGAATACGCATCTCTCTTAGAGAGTAAAACAAAAAAAATCATGGTAAACATAGTTTATAAAAATAAATTCATTTTTTATTTAGTAATTTCAATTCATCAAGTCAAGGAAAAAATATTTTCCCGGGGGAAATACGCGGAGTTGATCACGCTGCTGACCTGATTTTGCTTTAATCTCTTGATTATTGTGGATAAATAAAATATTCACAGGGTGCACCTTCAAAAAAATAAGAATCTGTGGCACCCTTCAAAAGTAGTTTACAATTGATTAGACATCCCCGATTTGCCAGGACTTTTTTCCCAAAAGACTCATACTTTCAGGCTTTATAAGAAAATACAGCATTAAAACACCGACAACAAAGCCCCCATCGGGACGGCATAGTAACATGTTCAATCTTTGTTATGTCGGTAAGCAGACATGGCGGTTATATAAAGGATAGCAAATCCGCATACTCATCTTCATTTAAATACATAGGAGCATCTGATGTCAAATTATGTTGTACTTGCACTCATCGCTGCCCTGGGCGGCATTATGGTTTCATTACAGGCCCAGCTAATGGGGATCATGGACAGGCAGCTGGGGACATTGGAGAGTGTTTTCATCACCTATGGCTTGGGTGGACTCATCATTGGTGGCACCATGCTGTTTTACCGGGGAGGCAATCTTACAGCCTATGCATCGGTACCATGGTACACGTTGTTAACAGGCCTCATGGGCCTCATCATTGTGGGAGCCATCGGGTATACCTCTCCCCGGCTGGGTCTGCTTCCTGCCCTGACCATTCTTGTAATGGCCCAGTTTGCGGCGGCGGCCTTAATCGATCATTTTGGCATGCTGGGTGCTGAAATTCGTCCCCTGACGCTTATCCGGGGATCTGGGATTTTGGTCATGCTGTTGGGAATATGGATGACGCTGCGGTGAGTTTAAACCATGGCTGAAAAATCAATACTGACTTTTCAGGTAAAAAATGCCATAATACTAAGCTGTGTGTCAATCAAGGCGTGGTTTAGGAATTGAGTCGACCTCCCCTGAGCTAAAGACTCAGGAGGCTTCTTGCCGCTTTTTTATAAAATGGGCTCAATCACCGCATTGCCCCCCCCAACCAATTTGACTCCAACCAATTGGAATCAGAGAATCAGAGTTAGAAAACAGAATTCACAGGTGACTTTATATGGAAAAAGACACGCCACAACCCCATGACAAATACATTAAAGCATTAATGGATATCAGCGGTGCCATTACTTCTGATCTCTATCTTGAAGATATCCTTAAACTCACCGTAATGGTCACAGCCAAGGTAACCGGTGTTGAAATTTGTTCCCTGTGGCTGGTGGATGATAGCTGCCATCCCCCCCAAATTCGTCTTAAGGCCACCCAGGCCTTTGACAGAGATTATATTAAAGATCGTTCCCTGAATATGGATGAAGGAGTGGTGGGAGCTGTCCTCACTGGAAAGGAACCCATTATCATTGATAATGTACTTGAAGATCATCGGTTTAAAGAAAAAGACATGGCCCATAAGTTGGGGTTAATTTCCATGGTGGGGGTCCCCCTCCAGGTTCTGGATGATCGCATCATTGGGGCACTGAATTGCTTTACCTCCACCCCCCATTCCTTTTCTGACACAGAGGTCAACCTGATCCGCACCGTTGCCAACCAGGCGGCCATTGCCATCTTAAATACCGAATTAATGGTGAAAACCCAGGTAATTCAAGAAGAGCTTGAAACCAGGAAAATGGTGGAACGTGCCAAGGAAGTGTTGATGATGAGGCAAAAGAAAACCGGAAAACAAGCTTATCAATGGATACGAAAACGCAGCATGGACACTCGAAAATCCATGCGATTTGTGGCAGAAGCCATCTTGTTATCTGAAGAACTGACCCATGAATTCAGTCAATAAGGGAGTTCGTAGAAAATAATATACCCAAATTGATGCGATTCATTCCCAATATCCAGTGCCCTTCATGAAAAAATGGGTATTTTTATTAGTGCAAATTCCCTAACTGCCAAAAATATTGAGAATCCATCTTGGTTTGCCCACAACATGGGACAGAAATAGATTCTGCCCCTACGTTCTTAATTCTTGTATTGCACCTTAATTGCCGGGATTTTTATATAAAACATACAGGGCAGACCCACCTGCCACAACTAAGAATAAAACTCTCATGATTCCAGTCATTTGGACGGAGTTTCATATAAAAAGTTTCTAAAAGGATGCCAAAACAAAAAATCCCTGAACAGAAACCTGTCCAGGGATTTAATTTCAGCAAGTCACCAAGATGACTTTAGAGGCCGAGTAAAACGGCTAACTACAATACTGTTACGTTAGTTGCAGCAGGACCTTTCTGTCCCTCTTCAATGTCAAAGGAGACGCGATCCCCTTCGTTCAGAGACTTAAAGCCCGTTGCATTAATTCCGGTATGATGTACAAATACATCTTTTCCGTCTTCTTGTTCAATAAAACCAAAACCCTTAGAGTCGTTAAACCATTTCACAATACCATTAGCCATATTGGCAATCTCCTGAAAAAAAATATAAAGCAATGCCGGTTTCCAACGTACCTGGTATAATACATGCGTTTATGTCACATATTAACCTTCTCGAAGGAGACCTATGCGCTTCCGTGTAATAGCGCAATTTTATATATTATAAAGAAAGAAAATTAAAAGTCAACCCCTGATCGCTCTTTTTTTAAATGTTTTTTTTATAATGATTGCAGCAACGAAAACGAAGCATTCTCGAAAAAAAATACTCATATTTACAGATACTTAGAAGCACATCAAATAATAATTACTGGATATTCGCATTTCTAAAATATGATATTGGGAAAATGGGTAATGCTCAATTGCCCATGTTCATTTCATGGGAAAAATAAAAAACAGCATCCTGGGTCTCACAATGTGCCATCAAGCGTTTGAAACAACTGTTTTTTATCAACATGGTTTCCGAGTCTGGGATCATGGAAAAAAAAGCCTGGCTGCCAATAACAATCAATTTGGTTCTGGCCCGGGTCATGGCCACATTGAGTCGGTGGGGGCTGTTTAAAAACTCGCTGTTCAGGTGATCTGGATCAGAGGAGGTCATCCCAAAAAAGATCACATCCCGCTCTGCCCCCTGGACCCGTTCCACCGTATCCACCAGGGGCAGACAAGGGGTGCCGCCCGGGAACATGCCATCCCTCCCCCGGGCCAATTGAGCCCCCAGTCGTTTTAAAATAGCATTATTCTGAGCCCGGTGGGGCGAAATCAACGCCATGTCATGGGCAGGTATATTGTAAACATGCATCAATCTATGGGCCAGGGCCACCATGAGTTCTGCTTCCATATCCGATTTCTGAGAACACCCATGGTGATCCGTTAACACCATCACCACTGGCTTTTCTGGATCCAGAATGTTATCCAGAAAGGCCTCCCTGAAAATTGTCTTCCCATTTATTTCAAAGGCTCGGGGGGCTTCATGCACCCTGCCATGGACAGCCCCACCGGGGGGGGAGTCATCCACATCCAGAGGGAGACCCATGTGGGTATGATCAGATTGCCCAGGGGGAAAATTATCCAGACAAAGCCTTGCCCGGGCCCTGTCCGGGGCGGGATGCAAGGCATTTTCATACCAAGTCTTGGCAGGGAAAACACAAATTTCACGATTCATGCGATAGGTGGTATCAAGGGTGACTTGATGAGATACGGGATAGTGATGCGAAAAATTAGCCAGAATGGATTGATCCAGCCGGGGTCCACCCGAGCTTGTGGCTGGCCCCCCCTCACTCTCATTTCCTGGGGTGTGAATAGCCCCTGTAAAATTTTCACTGCCATTTTTCCAGTTTCTCTGGGTTTCATGGGCAGTGTAATCCCCCAGTACAATGGGGGGCAATTGGTTGACATCGCCCAAAAACAGAAAATGTCCCCTGCCATACATCAACCCCAGCAGGGCCTGGGGCAGAGGTACCTGGGACGCTTCATCAAACACAACCCAGTCCAGGGCCCGGGGAAATCCCTTATTTTTACTGTTGAAGAGGTTATAAAATCCATATCCGGTGGCCCCAAGAATCAGCCAGGAGCGTCCAGGTAGACCTTGAGCATCCATGGAAAATTCCACTTCCATGAATTGCCCATCTTTACCTTTATTGTGGGTCTGCCCGATGAGTTGCTCATCATCGGTTGTGCTTTCCGTGGGTCTTGCCTGGCCCCATTTGACACATTGTCCGGGAAAGGCCCCGGGGAGATATTCATTCACCAGACCCACCACCTTTTTCAGCACCGAATCAATGGCCTGGTGGGTCAGGGCACTGACACCAATGCGCAGGGGCTTCCCCGCATCATGGGCCTGGAGAATCAGGGCAATTAAAATCCATCCCAATAGATGGGTTTTTCCCGTTCCGGGCGGCCCCTGGATCATACTGGTATTGTATGTAAAAGGTAAGGTCAATGCCCTTTGCTGGGAAGGATTCAAGCCGTGGGGATATTGTTCAAGCCATGTTTCTATCCAGGCAAGGGAGGCTTTTGATCGTTTTTCCCCTCCATTTCCAGCCAAAAACTGCTGCTGCATCTCATGGGTGTGATTTTCAAAAAGTGCAGTGGCAGCATGGCTAAGCTTGGCTTGGTTCCAATCACTGATATCCTCTTCCAGAGAATACCAAAGGCTTTTATTTACATTCAATTTTCCAGATCGGGACAACAGAGCAACTTCACCGGCATCCAGATCATATTCATCCACGATCACTGGAAAGCCCCCCTGGATATCGGCCATACCGTGGGGCACAAGCTTTAAGAAATCCCCCTTGCGAAACTTGGCAGGCTGGGTCTTGTCTGAGGTTTTAAATATGGATAGAAATCGTCCCTCCGGGCCCAGCCGGGTCTTATCAAAACGCAGATATCCCAATGCCCGGAATCGCAACATCCGCTCTTCCAGGGGCTGCTCCTGGAGCATTAATATATTATCTTCCTTTAAGCGCCTTTCTTCTTTAATAAAGGTCAAATAAGGTTTCAGGCGTTCATCTGTGTGGGATTGATTTTCCCAGTCCGGTATCCATTGACTGTCCAGATGACGGGTGGCCAGGCCATAAAGATCCGCCATGATGGAGAGCTGGTTTTTCACCCGGGAGGCCATATCCGCAACTGTCATCTTATGGCCATGGTGGTGATGAAACAGGGTTGGGGGCGGCGTTATGTCAGGGGTCATGCCCAGCACATGGGCCAAGGTATAAAGAGAAATCACCCCCGGGGCAGGCATATAAAAATGGGATTTAAATACCTGCTTTAAGTCCGTCCATGGGGAGGGCTGGGTCTGCCATAAAAAAGGACATTCCTTTTCCCCCTGGGCTATTCCCCATTGGCCAAGGAGCTGGGGAGTCCCGGCACCAAAGTGGAAAAGATGGGTTCCATGGCCGCCTTGACCGCCTTTGTTCCAGGATATCCCCTGGGAAAAAGTCTGCCACACCGCCCTTCGCTCTTCTTTGGTTTCCATGGTCCACACATGGGATTCCATGGGGCGGTCTGCACCAGGTGATATCACCTGCCACCCCAGTACCCAGGGCAGCCCGGTCAAAGGCTCTTTTTCCACATGGATGAGGCAGGCCCGGGAGATGTCCCGGGGAAATAAACGAGTGCGTTTTTCATGCAGTACAATATGATTTTTTAGGAAAGCATCGCACCACCCCATGAGCTTTTTCTGCTGCTGTGGCGTAAAGTCCATGATAGTGTCAGACGCATGATCTCCAGATTCAGTGGATATTTTTTCCAAAATGGCATGGGTTTTTTCCAAGGTGGTGCAGCCTGCCTGGCGCAACTTCATCAACTCCCCCGGGGTTAATCCCGGTAAAAACTGGATCTCTTCATTTTCCAGGGCAGTGTCATGGCAAAAACCAAATCCGTCACAGGAGACACAATGGGATTGAAGCCTGTGGGCAACTTCCATGGGGGGGCTTGACAAAATAGACAAAAAGGTCTGGAAAAGCATGGGAAAGGCGGCAAGATAGGACCCAAGATCAAATTCATGGATTTCATATTTAAATTTCCCCCTTGAAAAATCTTGACCAGGGCAGCTGCCCCTGGTCCCATGGGAGGGCAAAGAAGTATCCAGCCCAGATTCAGATTCATCCGCCACCTCCGTGGGAGTATCCCATGGCGGGGTGATTAAAAATCCCTGGGGGGACACCCGGGCCGGAAGCCCATATTCATGAATTATCTCTTCCAGAAGACGGGCGTAAAAGGCCACTTGCCATTTGTGATGATACCCTGGGGTTCTGCTGTTTTTAATGTCCCCCACCCCAATGACAATCCGGAATGGGCCATGGTTCCGGCAATAGCCTCCCTTGGATTTTTCATCATCTCTGGTATTTCCTGGTTCGGAAATAGTGGAGTCGAGATCATTTTGTAAACCGGGGGCATTCTCAGACCAATCACCACTGGCGGGATCAACATTCCCATGGTATTGCTGTCCCCTGTGACTTTCCAGAGTGGGTAGCACAGTTTCCCGGGAGAGGCGCAACAGATCAGGCACCCCCACACCGCCCATGGATCGCTTGCCCGGAATCAATTCATCTACCTTGAGAAAACACTGGGAAATCCATACGGATTCCGGCCCCATGGTGTCACAGGAGATAAGAGAATGAATGGCTTTTTGTAAACCTTCCATGGAGGCGGCAAAGCGCAGGGTTTCCGAACCATTGCTTTCCATGCCAAGCAATTTAACACCCTGCCCCCGGAGTTCATCCATCACTGCCTTTTCATGACAGATACCCTGATTTCTGGCAAGGCGCTTCAGTTCATCTATTTCCTGGACTGGAGGCATCAGACCCAAGAGCTTGAAGCAGAACCGTCGCTGACACTGGGCATGGAAAAAATAATCACTGATCAGGGTGGCACTGAGGGTCAACGGCCTATTCCTGTCAAGGGTGGCACTGAGAGTCAACGGCCAATCCCTGGCCTTTATTCTCGAACTTTCCAGCAAGGACGGTCCCGGATCAATGTCCAATACAGCACTTTCTTTGATTTCGGCAGGGGGAAGCACCGGATCAAGATCCGCCATATCCCCTGACACAATGTCCGATGTGGAACCAAGATAATGGGCAAAGGCCTGGGCCACCCGGGAATCAAAGAGAAAGTCCGTGATTTCCGCCACCATGAGGTCCAGGGGCAGGGTTTTCCAGAAAATACTCAAAGGCACCAGGTTCTGAAGCACTTTGAAATGTTTTTTAACCCATATATGAAAGGCCTCTCTTTTAACGGGCAGGGGAATTTTTTCAAAGCAAATCCAGTGGGAACACTCCACCCCGGTCTCATGGGAGGTGATCTCCACCTCATCTCCTGACAACTGTTCCCGGATGCTCCACTCCAGCACCAGATTGCCAGCAGACCCCAGAAAGGTACGATAATGAAATCTACCCTTTCTCCCCGGTATCACATCCATGCCGTTTTTAAGCACCACCCGTCTTTCACCCTGTTTTATCTGGGCCTGGAACAATTTTTTAGTCCGGGTAAAAAGACCGGCATCAGAGGGGACAGATTTAAAATCTGTCCCCTTAAGGATATGGCCCATGGCCTGGGCCACCTCAAAGGAGACATGGGCCCCCATGCCAAGCCATACCAACTGCTTGTCATCCACCCTGACACAGGGCCGGGCCAGCACCTTTCTGGGCTCGGTGTCATTGATCTTTAAAATTTTAAGCCGTCGCCCAGACAGATAGATGCGGTCTCCCATGTCCATCTGGGACACCACAGACTTGGGGATATCAGCCACCGCCTTATCTCCCACCTCCAGGACATATTCCACCTCGGCTTCGGGAAAATTCCCCCATATTTTATACTCCAGCAGGTGATTTCGGTATTGCCATCCCCCCCGGTTAAGGCCCCCCATGCCGGTCTTTTTTAACCAGCTCTTTTTTTCCAGGGAGGCAAAAATATCCGGCAACAGTGTTTGCTCATGGGGGAAAAGGGCTTGAAGCGAGGGAAGGGAAATCTCTTTTTTCTCATAAAGACAGGAGATCACCTGCTGGCTGAGCACACTCGGCAGATGCTTGGGGGCAGGCGATTCAATATCCCCCCTCCGGCCCAGTTCCAGCAAGGCCAGGAAGCGCACCACCTGCTCTCCGGCCCGTTCGCCACTGCAAAGTCCCCAAAAATTAACCTCAGTGCTCCGACGGTTGGCCCGGCCAATGCGCTGGAGAAAGGCAGACACTGACCCCGGGGGTTGAAACAAGAGCACGGCATCCACATCCCCCACATCAATGCCAAGCTCCAGGGTGCTGGTGGCAATGCACAGGGCATGGGGTCTTTTCCGAAATCGATCTTCGGCGTTTTTTCGTTCCAAGGGTTTAAGGTTGGAGTAGTGCAGCTCGGAAACATCCTTAAAAATGCCCCGGGTTTTAACAATACCGGACAGGCGGTCACAGGCGGCCCGGCTGTTGGCAAAGATAAGAATCTTACGATAATTCCAGGTATGATAGAGATCGTTGAGCAGGGCCGGGATATCCGCATCTTCCTGCCTCAGATGAATCAGGCGGGCAATAATTTTCCGGCCCACATGGGTGATGATGGAGGCTGCATTATCCCGGAAGTTGAGAAATTTCATCACCGCATCCACCCGGGCAATGGTGGCGGACATGGCAATTTTCTGGAGGGGTTTTCCGGTTTTACGTTCCAGACGGGTGAACAGGTGCACCAGGTGACGGCCCCGGTACTGGTGCAGCAATGGATGCACCTCATCCACAATCACAATGCCTACCCGGAACAAAAATGCTTTAAGATCTGCATTGGTGCTTCCCAGCATCACGTCCAGGGATTCCGGGGTGGTGAACATAATGTCCGGGCGTTTACCCCCGGTGCGTTTGATATCCCCGGTACGGATGGCAAGGTTGAGGTCCAGCCGTTCGGTGATCACCGATTCAAATCGCCGTTTCAAATCCATGGCCAGTGCCCGGGTGGGAATAATATACAACACGGCCTGCTGTCTGCCGGATTGGATGATACGTTCCAGGCAGGGGGCCAGCACGGCCTCACTTTTACCGGAGCCCGTGGCCGCCTGGATCACCAGATCCCGGCCCGCCAAGATAGGGGCAATGGCCTCCTCCTGGACTGTATGCAGGCCGGGAAAGGCCCCATAAAAGGCACGAAAGGTATTGGGAAGTTGTAAAAGCACAGAGGATGACATCACAGTATCAGCGTATCCAACACCTCTTTTTGCTGCTCCAGATCAAGATGGTTGACCAGAAGTCTCAGTTTCAATCGGGGTTCGGCCCCGGCATGACTGGACAACATTTTCACCATCTGGGGTTGCAATAGATCACTTTCAGGGGCCCAGGCATAGGCCCGGCCATGGAGCACAATGAGTTTGTGGATCAAAATTTTCCACTCCGACGCCGAAAGGTCATGCAGGGTATAAACGGTGATATCTTTCCAGGCGGCGTGGTAGTCTCGCTTAAAAAGGGGGATTTCCAGGGAATGGGAGCTGCCGTTTTTCCGCCCCTTTAAAATCCGGGTTCGATCATAGGCTTCCTGGGAAACCAGGGTGAAAAAATCATGGGTAAAGGCAAACACCGGATAAAATCCCCCAGAGTCCCCCCCGGGGCAGAACATCTTGTGAAGCAGTTCATAACTCTTACTGCGGCTGGTGATCCGGGTTTGGGTAATGGATTCACCTTCATCAAACAAGATCACCCATCCCTTGAATCCCAGGTTCTGGAACAGGGCCGCCATGGCCTTTACCATGGCAAGGTATTGGGCTGGCTCTTTGCACACCAGGGAATGATCCTTATAAAACGGCACTTGGCGATAGTGAAAAGCCGCAGACAATCGCCCTGCAGGGATATCCTTTCCCAAAAGGGCATTTTTCAATATCCAAGGAAATTCACGGGGTTTAAACCGGGCATACTTTTTGAATTTTTTCTTCCGGGCAGAAAGGGCCATAGTGGGGGAGGCCAGGGCCACAAGAATGGCCTTAAACCGATGGGGCATATTCTGTGGAATGAGATTCAGGCAATTTTTCTGACTGTTCTTCGGCAGTGAAAGCCATTGTTCCACCCCTTTTTTCCACACCGACACAACGGATTTTCCCCCCTGGGGAAATTCCATGCCCGCCATCACTGCCCTGTAAACCGCCTGAAAATTGTGGAAAGGTACCTGGCGTGGATCAAGGTTCATGTGGCTGACCACAAAATTATCGGCCAAGGCCTTTTGTTTAATGTAGGTAAGGCTATGGGACTTTCCCTGGCCATAGGCACCACAGATGCACAGGTGGGAAGCTTGGTTTCTGTCCAGGGCCATCACGGCCTTGTCAAAAACCCTATCAAGTTTTGCCCCACCCGAGGTGAGCAACTGAACTCCTAATGGATCAAAAAGCCCCTCCCGCAGACGCTCTACGGCCCTTCTGAGTCCAAAATTACTGCCACCTGCCACAAGATTTTGAAATTTAAAATCATCCATGACAAACATCCCGTTAATTATCCCAGGAGGGCTGGAGCTGCTCAATTTTTTCTGCCTCCATTTCCCGCCGGGTTTCCACCATCTGCTGCCCCATGTCCAGGTTTTCCGGGGATTCTCCCTGTTCTGCCATATCCAGAAGATGAATCAATTGCTTGATGAACAAGCGCACCTCGCTGATCACCCCCATGCGTTTTTGATTGGAACAGATCCGTTCGAGTATCTCATCGCTCACCGATTCCCGGGGGTCCCACTGGTAGGAAATACCGTGGAGGGTTCTTAAACATCCGCCAAGATCCACCAGTTCCTGGTTGTTTAAAGGTGTTTGATGGATATCCACCAGCACGCCCCGGTAATTGAGCTTCTTTGGTTCTCCAATGGATCGTATGCGGCTCCACAGGGCGTCATAGGATTTAAAGCCCTTTTCCGATACCAGTATATCAGGAATGATGGAAAAAAAGATGTGAAGGTATTGGGCAGACTCGCTGTTATCAATGAAAAGACGAACATTTTCATAGGCGGCATTACGAATGGATGCGCTCTGGGCCATCACTGTTTCCATCTCGTCCATGAGCAGAATCAAGCCCTGGTGGCCAATATGGCGTAAAAACAAAATCAAGGAGTTCATGAACTGACGGCTGTTGGCCTTGTTCAAAAACTCATAAATCAAAAAAGGCTTCAGCTCCCGTTTGGTGACCTTACCCCCTTCAAACCAGTGGAGGAGCACCTCATGATCACCACGACGGGTATCCTCCCCGTCATCCTCCCCAGGGGCAAAGCGGTTATTTACAAGGGCGGCCAAGGCATTGGCAAAATTGATATCCATGCCCGGGATGTTCTGAAATGTCTCGGCCAGGGCCAGACGTTTTGCAAGACACTCTTCGTCACTGCCATCGGTGAGGGTGGGGGCCAATTTTTCCAGCCATTCCCCCAGCAGACTGCGAATCCCCACACCGGTAAAATCCCCCTGGAGTTGCTGGACAATGGATTGGTAAACGGTTTCAAATTTATGGATGGGGACATCCCGGGTGAGCACCACAAAGGAGACGGCAAAGCCCTTTTTCATGGCCAGATGCCGAATCACCGACATAAAATGGGTTTTTCCATCCCCATAATCCCCACTGATGAACCGAACCTTGCTTCCCCCCTGGCCAATGTAATTTTCCAGGTCATCCTCAATAAAGGCAAGCCAATTTTTACGTCCCACGGTGAACACCGGAACATATTCAATGGGCACACTTCCCTTGCGAAGCTCCTCAATGATGGAACGGGCCTCAAAGGATTTTAATTGATCAATTTCTTCCATTGATATCATAATAATTATTCCTGCAAATCATGAAAGGAGATGGCTGTCATGCGACGCAACTCTCCTGCACTGTCAATGAGCCACAAGGCCCCATTGCGACCCGGGGTGAGCTGAAGATCATAGCCCTGGGAGGTGCCGCCAATGCCTGCCTGGAAATACCGCCACAGATCCACGGAGAACTGATCCAGGCTGTACCCCTTGAATTTACCTTTGTCCATGTTCACAAAGAAGGTCTTATTTTGCAAAGAGATCACATGCTCAAGGTAAAATTTCTGGATGGGAATAGAGGTACCCAGGGACAATTTTTCTTTTTTAAGGCTGTCCAGATAGGTCTGGCAAAGGGAGTCAATAAATTTCTGGGGATCATAGGAGCCACCGTAAAGTTGTTGTTTCAACCGCTGCACCGCCGTTAAAATCCGCCGGGGATCAATGGATTTGAGTACCTTTTTATTAATGCGGGTGCACCGGGCACTGAAATCAATCTCAGCGTTGATGCCCTTGAGCACAGAAAAGTGGGGAAAATCCATGTCAAGGGGCAGCTCTGCCTCCTCACAAAGGCGTGTGAGATCATCAATGAGTTCAATGCGATATTGCTCCACTTTTTCATCGGCATAGCTACCCAGGGATTCAAAAATGGTGTCACAGCCATCCAGATCATCGTCTTCGGAAATATCCCTTGCCACCTTGCTTTTTAAAAGTTCATCCAGCCGGAGAAAATCATCCCTGTCTGCACACCGGATGCACAGCTTTATAAAATCCGCTTTTTTCTGCTTCTGGTTGAGATCCCTCTGGTAGGGCTGGACAATCTGTTTTAACTCATCTTGAATATCATCAAGGAATGAACTGTTTTCTGTCATATAAACTCCCCTTGTGCCCATTTTTGCTTTTCAGGGCTTGGTTTCAATTTCGGATGTCTTAGATTAAAATTTTATAAAATAGTTTGTTTTTTACACGATTATGGGAAAAAATTCAATTTTTTATTGATCAATCCCACACTGATGGCCTATCAGCGTCCAGGTGCTTTAATTCAGGATTATCCTTATCAAGAATGGTACAGGTCTGGGAATCAGGATCAAAAACAATCACCACTTTTCCGGATTTAAGATGGGTAAACACCTGGGAAATCCGGGTTTCCAATGGGACTTCAACTTCCCCGTAATCCGTCCCATCCCGGGTAAGGAATTCCTCAATAATGCCCTGCAACGCTTCGGGACTCAATTGATCATGGGGCACTTTAACGGCGTTCATTGCGGGTCTATTCCTTTTTCCAATACAGATAGTTTTCTTTCCGCAGGAAGTTTTTTAATTCTTATTTCAAATTTAAGGGCATCACTTTTTGTCATGTTAGCCGTGGCTGCAACCAGCTCAACGGGAAGCCTCCCCCGGGTATATTTTGCCCCTTTCCCGGCATTATGCACATCAATTCTAAGGTCAAGATTATTGGTAATCCCGCAATACAGGGAATGGTCCGCACATTTTAACAGATAAACCTGCCAGTTTTCCACATCTTACTTCTCCCGCTGTAAATTCAATTTTTGGACATTTTTTAGTTGCCAATTTACACTTGTTAAAACAAAAAAAACATTTCTCGAAAATTGTCTCCCCAAAAGTGTAAAGTACTTTCGGGGCTATATATTAAGGATACTAAATTTTGGACTTGTTTCTGTTTGCCCCCGTTCTCACAAAGCGGCTACCCAACTTAAGCCGGGATATCTTTAAGGCTTTTCATGTGGAACAGTTACTTGGAATCCCCAAATTTAAGGCCTCCCAAGAGCCTTTATTTTAAAGGCTGTCCCGCCTTAAGTGGGTAGCCCACAAAGCTGTCCTGCAAAACTTGATCATCGAATTACAAATAGGTAAGAGACTGGGGTCGATGATCACTTTGCAAGCCCTCATCAATGAGTTGAAGCAGCTTTTCTTTTTCATCCGGGAATTGATACCCCTCGTACCCATGGGATAACAAGAGCCGCCCTGAAGGATTAAGCCAATTATTCCCGGCATGGTCAAAACAGACTCGGGAGGTAACATTAAGGGCCGTGATCATCTCTTTCAATTCCCGGAGCTGTTCATGGGAGGATAAAATGTGCATTTCACCCTGGTTAATCCAGGTGTGCATGGGTGTTCCAGGGATGGCACGGAAGGGCCGGGAGCGAATATAGTCAGGATTAATGGCAGAAAGCACCCGGGCGGTGTTCAGGGCATGACCCGTTGTCATTTCCCGGCCCCCAAGGCCGGGCATCCAATACTCTGACACCTGGAATCCGGCCTCCATGGCTTTTTTACCGCCATTTATATGTCCCTGGGCCGTTACCCCTTTTTTTATTTTTGCCAGAAGGTCGTCGTCCCCGGTTTCAAGGCCCAGGTGCAGCCGATCCAGACCGGATTTTCGAATGGCAACCAGATCTTCCAAGGATTTCTGGGCAAGGGTTCTGGAACGGGCATAGGTGGTCACCCGTTCAATGGAGGGAAAAAGGGTTCGCAGATACCCCAAAGCCTCCATGAGATCTTTTGTTTTCATGATAATGCTGTTGCCATCCTGGATAAAGGCGGTTTTCCCCCCTGCACACAACCAGTGAAAAAACATGCCAAACCCGTTGTGATGATTCAGTTCCGGCACTTTGTCCATGAGAACCATGGCCGCATCCCGGGTGATCTCACCCCCCTGGCCCAGACCCATGGAAATATTTCTTAAATCCCTGGCCAGGGCTGCCATGGCATCCATATCTGCCTTGAGTTCCTCCGGGGATCGCAGTTGAAATTTCTCCCCTTTATACATGCTGCAAAAGGCGCAGTGATTCCACGGGCAGTTGCGGGTGAACCGAAGCAGCAGGGAAGCGCTGCCCCCTTCACTGGGGGGACGATAAATGCCGGTTTCAAATTGATATTTTTTAATGGTGTAATCTGACATAGCGAGGATTCCTGTGAATTAAAGATATTTTGAAGTTACTATCTTACATTTCAAGACTTGAATCAACATTTTTGTTATTCTGTTTATGCTCATATTGGATTCCAGATTTTTTCCGGGGAGTGATCGGGGTTGTACAAAAGCATGTAAAAGCCACTCCTTTGTTCAAAATAAGCCTGCATCCTTCTCGCAAAACCGCCTCCAAAATTTGGTTATAGATTATCACGGCATGAAAAATGCTTTAATTTAAGGATTCGACTTTCAGGAGGTGATATTCTATGCTGTTGTATGCAGGAACAAAAACAATTAATAAATCGAGGAATTATGGAAATTTTATCAACTCATATGATACATGGTTTTAAAACGGCGTTTGCCGCTGTTCTGGCCTACACCATCACCATATTATTGAAATTGGAATTCGGATATTGGGCCGTAATTTCCACTGTCATTGTCATGCAGGTGTATGTGGCAGATTCCGTTGAAATGTGCCTTTACCGATTTTCCGGAACACTTATTGGCGCCACCGCCGGTGTACTGGTGCTTCTTATTACTCCCAAAACAGATATTTTCATCGGCATGGCATTGTTCATTACCATTGGCATCTGTAGCTTTTTGACCCGATACAAAACCCGCTACCGCATGGCTGGCATCACCGCTGTCATTGTCATTTTAACAGGCAGCCACAGCCAGGATATTTTCATTTTTGGAATATACAGGGTCTTTGAAATCGGCATAGGTATCCTCTGTGCGTTCCTGGTTTCTGTGTTGATTTTTCCCCGGAAAAGAGTGGATGTACTGGAAAACAAATTAAAAGACCAATCAAAAGAGTGTGCCCGGGCCTGCATGA
>JASFYZ010000017.1:0-15283 GCA_045046665.1 Desulfobacterium sp. | reverse complement strand
CTTATTGATTTTATTAAAAATAATTATATATAAAAGATTCAATTCAAATAAATTTCACCAAAGATTTGAGGGATGCAAACAGGACGTACAAAAAAATGAGTTTCATTACCCACAAAAGTTATCTGGCCGTTGCCATCCCCTTTACCATCTCCACGGTGACCCAGCCCCTGCTTGGTGCGGTGGATACGGCAGTAGTGGGCAGGCTGGAGAATGCCTCTTACCTTGGCGGAGTTGCCATCGGCACCGTTATTTTTAATACCCTTTACTGGCTTTTTGGCTTTCTGAGGGTCAGCACTTCGGGGTTTTCCGCCCAATCTTTGGGCAGTGACACCCAAGACGACTCTTATTATGCCTTTCTCCGGCCCTTTGTTATGGCATTGTTCATTAGTATGGTATTTATTTTGTTCCAGTATCCGATTATCAAAACTGCCATCCATATCTACCACCCCGCTCCCAACGTCACCCGCCATGCCATGACCTATTTCACCATTCTTATTTGGGGCGCACCTTTCGTTTTGATTAATTATGTCAGCCTGGGATGGCTGATGGGTAGAAAACATATCAAGGAAAGTCTATTTCTCCAGATCTCGACCAATTTTCTAAATATTATTTTAAATATCCTGTTTGTCCTGATTTTCAAAATGGAAGTGGCCGGTGTGGCCTGGGGCAGCCTGATCTCCCAGTGCTACGATTTTGGACTTGGAATCTTTTTAATTTCTAAAAAACTCGATTTCACCAGGTTCCGACGCTACAGATCCGGGTTGTTGCAGGGTTCTGCAATGAAAAAATTGGTGGGCGTCAACGGAGATCTCTTGATCCGAACCCTTTGCCTGTTGATCATGACCAATATGTTTGTGGCCAAAGGCAGCAAGATGGGCGCTTCCTTTCTTGCCGCCAATGCGGTGTTGTTTCAGATTCAATATATCATTGCTTATTTCTTTGATGGACTGGCAAATGCCGGTAGTGTGTTTGTCGGTAAATCCGTAGGTGAAAAAAATCTAAAGGAATTCAAGCGTACCGTAACGATCTCAAATATTCATTTGGTGTGGTTGAGCCTTAGCGTTTCTGTGCTTCTGCTGCTGTTTCAACATCCCCTCATCCGGTGTTTTACCGATCTTACGGAAATCGTTAGCCTGTGCAACACCTATATGATTTGGCTGATTATCTACCCTTTTATTATTGGAATAGGCTTGGTTTACTACGGTTTTTTTACCGGCGCAACCTGTACCGCACCGATCAGAAATTCCATGATCATTGCCCTGCTGGTCTTTATCACGACCTATTACACGGCAGTGCCGGTGTTTCATAATCATGGATTATGGCTGGCGTTTATCCTGTTTAGCCTCTGTAGAAGTGGCATGCTGTTTTTTTACAGGAAAAAACTGATCCAGGCCAGATTCCTCGGGAATAATTATTAAAGAATAAGGGCATCCTTCAAAAGTACTTTACACTTTTTTTGATCATTCCATATTTGCAGTAGCTTTTTCCAAAAGACTGTAAACTACTTTTGGTGTCATATGAAGGATGCCAGAATAAGTTCTAAATAACATACCCATTTAAAAATGGGGGATAGATTACCATTAACGGTAGCCTGTTCTGAAATGGGCAAGTTATTTAAAACCGTTCCTAAACAGGTTTCAACAGAAGACAAGAGAATCCTATTTTATGCTTTCTTATCTCTACAAAAAAATACCTCAATTCATTTTTGTTATGCTGGGAGCGTCATTTCTCACCTTTTCTCTGAGTTACATGAGTCCTGGAGATCCGGCGGAGCTGATGTTTGAAGTCCACGGTATCGCCCCGACGGAACAGGCTCTTGCCGATGCCAGAGAAAATATGGGTCTGAATCGCCCTTTTCTGATTCAATATGGACGATGGCTCGGGCAGATTCTTACAGGAGATTTGGGCACATCCTACAGCACGTCCGGGCCGGTATGGGAGATTCTCAAACGCAAAATTCCCATGACGCTGAAATTGGCCTTGACAGCCCTTATTTTTTTGATGAGCTTTTCAATGATTTTTGGCATTTTATCGGCACTCTACCAGAACCGCTTTCCTGACTATCTGATCAGGGGTCTATCTTTTTTTGGGATATCCATTCCCGATTTCTGGTTAGGACTGATCCTGATTTACTTTTTTGTGGTCAAACTTCACTGGTTCAAGATCACCGATCCCAATGATCCCTCCAGTGTCATTTTACCGGGAGTCACATTGGCGATCCCCTTGATCGGCAGGTACAGCAGACAAATCCGGGCCGCCATACTTGAAGAGCTTTCCACAAACTACGTAATCGGGGCAAGAGCCAGGGGCATCCGGGAGAGAAGCATAATTTTTCGCCATGTCATGCCCAATGCCCTTGCCGGTCTTCTGACCCTGTTCGGCCTCTCCACAGCCCTTCTGCTGGGAGGCACCGTCATTGTGGAAAGCATATTCTCATGGCCCGGACTTGGGCAAATGGCTATGTCTGCCATCTCTTACCGGGATTATCCTCTGTTGCAATCCTATGTCCTCTTTATGGCCTTTATCTATGTTCTCATAAGTTTTTCGGTGGATCTGATTACCCAGCTTATTGATCCCCGAATGAGAAAGGAGGGAAAAAAGACATCTTGAAAACTAAAATTATCACACCACCCCTTACAGACAAAGCGCAATACGGAAATACGGATACCGTCAAATCTCCAACGAGCGCAAGAAAAACTATTGACAAGACAAATACCATCCGCTTCATCGTAATACTTTCCATTGCCACGGCAATGATAGTATTGGCTCTTCTTGCCCCTTTTTTTGCCCCTAACGATCCTCTTGCCACAGATTTTCTCAGTATTTTACAAGAACCCGGTGCACAGTATCCCCTGGGCACTGATCAGGTGGGACGATGCATCCTCTCCAGGCTACTCTACGGTGCCAGGGTCTCCCTGGGCATGACTTTTTTGATGCTGGGACTGATATTTATTCTTGGGGTCACCATCGGCACCATTGCTGGCATCACCGGTGGCGTGGTTGATTCTCTGATCATGCGCATTTCAGATACAGTGCTGGCATTTCCAGATATTGTGTTTGCCATTGCAGTGGTTGGCATGCTGGGGCCGGGGATTATCAATACCATCATTGCGCTGTCGGTTATCTGGTGGACCAAATATGCCAAGCTAACGAGGGTGCTTGTTATGAGGGCGGCGGCCAGCGATTACATGGATGCCGGGAAAATGGCAGGGGCCGGTAAAGTGAAACTTGTCACCCACTATCTTTTCCCCAACATCATCTCTCCCCTGATTATTCAGTTGGCACTGGATATCGGCAACATGATGCTGGCCCTTGCCGCTCTCTCATTTCTGGGACTTGGAGTACAGCCCCCGACACCGGAATGGGGCAGTATGCTCAGTGAAGGACGAGAATATCTGCAAACCGCTCCATGGCTGCTTATCTATCCTGGCCTGGTGATATTTGCCGTTGTTGCCGTTTTTAATATTTTAGGAGATAGCATAAGGGATTTACTTGATTAGCCAGGTTTTCCTTATAAAACAATCTATTAGACAGATTACCAAAACACCCCACAGGAGAAACGAAAATGAAAATGCAGTACAGAGGGAAACGCGCAAATGCAGTATTAAGAATAGTCGTAGTAGTCGTAATGATGATGATAACGTTCGTCTTACTTCCTGCGGCGTTTGCTGGATCGAATCAAGACGGAAAGACATTGAATATGGCCCTATTTTGGCTGGATGGCAACATTGAGCCAACAGAGGGGTGGAACGGCTGGACTCTGACCCGAAGTGGTATTGGGGAAAATCTGATTCAAATTGATGAAAATCTCAAATACAAAGGCGTTATTGGGGAAGATTGGAAGCAGGTGGATGAACTGACCACCGTATTTCAAATCAGAAAAGGGATCACATTTCATAACGGAACTCCCGTTGATGCGCTGGCCTGTAAAGCCTCTATTGAAAGAGCTCTTGCCATCACTGATAGAAAAGATGTGCAATTTCCCCTGGATAACATTACCGCCCAGGGAGATCAGCTGACAATTAAGACTTTAAAACCCTATGCCACCCTGCTCAATGTTCTGGCTGATCCCGTCTTTATTATTGTAGATGCCTCTGCCGCAGCAAAAGATCCCGAGGGTTTTAAAGTAAAACCCATCACAACCGGCGCGTTTAAGGTTATTTCCTTTTCATCCGACACGGGTTTAATCCTCAAAAAATATGCTGGATATTGGAAGGGAGAACCTGGGGTGGACATCGTTAATGTTAAATATATTTCCGATGCATCGACTCGTACCATGGCACTTCAATCCGGTGAACTTGATCTTGCCACCCAGATCGGTGCCAGGGATCTGACCTTGTTTGAAAACGATGATCGATTCAGGGTATATAAAGGCCCCAATCTCCGCATTTTTCTTTTGAGAATCAATATGGAGCGCCCCTACATGAAAAATTCGGTATTCCGACAGGCGCTGATGCATGGTATCAACAAGGATATCTACGCCACGAAACTTGCCGGTGGTATTCCGGCCAGAGGTCCGTTTAATAGCTTGCTTCCCTTTGGGTATAAAGGAGATGAGTATTATACCTATGATCCTGCAAAAGCAAAAACGCTTTTGGATAAGGAGGGATTTGTCGATGGAGATGGGGACGGCATACGGGAGATGAACGGAAAAAATATTGTCCTTAAGTATGTCTGCATGACCAATCACGGCAAAAATGCAAAAAATATAGGCATAGCCATGCAGTCCCAGTACAAGAAAATCGGCATCGGACTAAAGGTGTTTCAGTTTGAAAATTTCAACGAAATTGCCAAAAAGGGAGATTTCGATTTTTTATATGAACGCTGGACCTCTGCTCCCACGGCTGATCCCCAATATTTTCTTGAGGCCAGTTTTAAGACTGGAGGACGGGGAAATTATGGACACTATAGCAACCCGCAGCTTGATGGGGTTTGTGAGACTCTGAAAAACACCATGGACAAAGCTAAACGGGATAAACTCGGCATGGAAGGTACACGGATTTTGATGGAAGATACAGCCTCCATTTTTCTTTATTACGGCCAGGGGAATGTTGTGACCAGTCGTAATGTTGACGGCGTATACCGCTTTATTTCCGAGATATACTATATTGATGACCGGGTGAAGATAAAGTAAGGAATGAGAACAAATGAAGAGCAACAAAAAATTGCTTGAAATAAAAAATCTCACCATTCAATACGAAGACGGTGTCCATGCGGTTGAAAAAATCGACATGGACATCGCCCGCAAAGAGATCATCGGTATTGTCGGGGAAAGTGGATGCGGTAAAACAACACTGATCCGCTCTCTGATCAACCTGCTTCCTTCCACCGGCTCCATCGTTTCCGGTTCCATGCATTTTAACGGAAAAAATTTAAAAAATTATACCAGTGAAGAATGGCGACGGCTACGCGGAAACGAAATCGCCATGATTTTCCAAAACCCTGACTCTTACCTGAACCCGATTCTTAAAATTGGGAAACAATTTGTGGAAAGCATTCGTAATCATCGGGTACTTTCAAAAAAAGATGCCAAATACAAAGCGATCCAGACCCTTGAAAAAATGCATCTCAAAGATTCCGAGCGAATAATGAACGCTTATCCGTTTCAATTGAGTGGCGGGATGAAGCAGCGGGTGGCCATTGCCATGGCTATTGCCATGGAACCCCGGTTGATCCTGGCGGATGAACCCACCAGTGCCCTGGATGTCAAAACTCAGGCCCAGATCATCCATGAACTCATTGCTCTTAGAGAGACTTTTAACACGAGTATCATCATGGTCACCCACAATATCTGCTGCGCAGCCCATATAGCTGATCGGATTATGGTGATGTACAAAGGCAAAGTGGTGGAGTTTGGTAAAACATCGACTGTGCTCACCCAGCCTGAAAATGAGTATACCCGAAACCTGCTCTCATCCATTCCAAATTTGAAAGGGCCTACAAAGTGTTCGTTTTGCGATGGCATACACTCGACATGTCTTGTAGACGATATTCTCGCGGGTATTTTATATAACCCACATGGCAGTAATCGTCTGCCACAACAAAAAATGAACTTATTATGATTTTAATGCTTTGAAAGGATTTCATGGCATTGAAAGGGGGTGATCATGAACGCTGTGAATGGAAAAGATACAAAAGACCATCCGATCCTTGAACTCAAAAATATCAACAAGGTATTCACAACAAGCGATGGAAGAGTCATTCATGCCCTTAAAGGAATTACTCTGTCCCTTCAAAAAGGGGAGTGCATCGGCATTGTCGGTGAGAGCGGAAGTGGCAAAAGCACACTGGCCAGAGTCGTCTCCCATCTGACCGACGTCACCAGCGGCACGATTCATTTTCAGGGAAAAAAAATTACCGCCTTGGGCGGATCAGGTCTGAAGGAGTACTATCAACATGTTCAGATGATTTTTCAGGACCCCTTGGGAACCTTCAGTCCAAGAATGAAAATTGGTGCCTATATGATAGAACCCTTTCTCAATTTCAAAATCATGACGAAACAACAGGCCCTTGGGTATGCTGAAAAACTTCTTGAACGGGTGGGGCTGCCAGGGGAATTTCTAAAAAGATATCCCTCCATGCTAAGCGGCGGGCAGCTCCAGCGTGTTGTCATTGCCAGAGCCGTTGGCCTCAAGCCAGATCTCATCATCTGTGATGAGTGTACATCGGCCCTTGATGTCACCATTCAGCAACAGATTGTCGATCTGTTTCGGGAGTTGAAAAAAGAGACTGGTTTTTCCAGTCTCTTCATTACCCATGACCTTGCTCTGGCTGAGGCCATTTGCGACAGCATCCATGTCATGTATGACGGCGAAGTAGTTGAAGTGATGGACGGTCAAAATATCCTGGATGCGGCGACCCATTCCTACACCATGGAACTGATTGATTCTGTCTTTTCTATTGAGCACATTGTGTGGTGGAAAGCAAAATATAGATGAAATTTATGAACTAATAATGAGTTTTTTTGATAAAAATAATGAGGATAAAATTGTTTACACACTGACAATACATACGAAATATATATAAATTTCAATTGTATAATGAAGATATTGCAATTGCTTCTGTCGCTTGACAAAATATATCATATATTATATATAAAAAAAATTATTCATCCCATAACTTTAAGGAGGTATGCATGAAGAAAACCAAAAGTTTTAGCAAAAGTTTTAGCAAAAGTTTTTTGATGATCCTTGTCCTGGTGATCTATTTTTGTACGGCGACGGTCTATGCGAGCGAAAACCTGAGTATCGCCTCAGGTAAGGCAGGCGGAACTTGGTATCCTATGGGCGGTGCCATTGCAGACATTATTCAAAATAATCTGGAAGGTTATAATATGTCTGTCATGCAAGGCACGGGGGATGCAAATATCATCGGAGTAAGCAACAAAATGTATACCCTGGGTATCAGTTTTTCCTTTGCCAATGCCGACGCAGTTCCGGGGAAATCACAGTTCAAGACACCCATGACCAATATCGCCGGTCTTGCAGCATTATATCCGGCACCTCTCCAGATCGTCGTTCGTGGTGACAGTGATATCCAAACAATTGAAGACCTCAAGGGGAAGCGCATTGCCCCAGGGTTGAAAGGAACCTCAGGGGAAGTTCTGGTCAGAAATATCCTCAAAGTCCATGGCCTGAGCTATAAGGACATGAAAAAAGTAGAACATCTGGCCTATGCCGATGCTGCCATGCAGATGAAGGATGGCCATATCGATGCGTTTATGCCATTTACAACCGTTCCGGCGCCGGTTATCCAGGATACGGCCGTTTCTATTAATGGCGGTATCAGACTGCTTTCACTAAGTCCGAAAAAATTTGAAGAGCTGAAAAAAATCAATGACGGCTATGCCGCATTGACCGTAAAAGCCAATGTTTACAAGGGGCATGAGACGGACTCTGTGTGTGTTGGGTCCAATAACGTTATCATTTGCCAGAAAGGCCTTTCTGATAAATTGATCTATGGCATGACCAAGGCGCTTGTGGAAAATAAGGAAAAATTTACCCAAGTTCACAAGGTCGTACAGTCATGGACACCAGAGTTTGCCGTAAAAGATATCGGCGTTCCCCTTCATCCGGGTGCTCTCAAATATTACAAAGAAATCGGCGTCATCAAGTAATAGGACTCAACTACAACATCGGCCACCCGTCATTAGGGATCAGGCTTGTGTGATTGGAGGGTGAGGCTTTTATCAGGCTCCATGCTTTTGACAAGAGTCTATATTTAAAGGAATCTTTAAACAAAAGTGTCAATAACGCAGGCCTGAAACTACTCCAAAATGGCCGATGTTGTGATCAATCCCAAGTAATGCAAACAGAATCATGAGCTGTATTCAAAGTCTTTAACACGGTTGGTTTAAGTCAAACGAAAAGGCCACGGGTCGCCCGCTTCCACTGGGAGGCGGCCCAGTCAAGGGAGATATTTTTAATGGAGTCACAAATTTATACGGCAAAATCACTCGCCGAGAAATCTTTCGGGCATTTGGTCTCCACCGTTGCCTGGATGATGGCGGCATTCCATATTTATACGGGAATATTCGGCATATTCCAGTCTGTTTTACAGCGAAGTGCCCATGTGGGATTTGCCATGGTCCTGGTATTTCTCATGACCAATATAAAAGGAAAAAAAAGAGTCGGCTTGCCTCCCTGGTACGATTGGGTGATCATCGGACTCATCGCTGCCACCGTGGGTTATGTCGTTGTGAATGCCGGGGATATTGCATCTCGGTATTCCTATGTAACGCCACTGAGCCAATACGAGGTCATCGCTGGCTGCATTGGCACGCTGCTTCTTCTGGAGGCAGCCAGGCGAAGCATGGGATTGGGACTTCCTGTTATCGCGATTGTTTTTTTGGCCTATGTTTATGCCGGGCCCCATTTACCAGGAATTTTAAGCCATCAGGGATTTTCGCTCATGTGGGCGGTGGACCAAATCTTTTTTACCACCGAAGGCATCTGGGGAATTCCGGCAGGGGTCTCCGCAACATTTATTGTCATGTTTATTATTTTTGCAGCATTTCTTGAGCAGTCCAAAGGCGGCGATTTTTTTATTGACCTGGCCTTAGGGTTGTTCGGCAAAGCCAGGGGAGGCCCGGCCAAAGCAGCGATATTTGCCTCCGGGTTTATGGGGATGCTTTCAGGGTCTGCTGTTGCCAATGTTGTTACCACCGGCGCATTCACCATTCCTCTTATGAAGCGCCTTGGCTACAGCAGTCAATTTGCCGGGGCTGTTGAGTCTGTGGCATCATCAGGGGGGCAGCTCATGCCGCCGATCATGGGAGCCGCAGCCTTTATTATTGCCGAATTTATGGGCGTATCTTATATCAAAGTTGCCGCTGCTGCTATCATTCCAGCTTTTCTATATTATTTCTCAGCGTTTTCCATGGTCCATTTTGAAGCCCTGCGCATTGACCTGAAAGGCATCCCGGCAGATGAGCTTCCCAACGTTCGAAAGACCCTTATCTACGGAGTTCAATTCATCATCCCGGTGGCAGTATTGATCTTTCTTCTTGTCAAGGGAAACAGCCCCATGCGGGCAGGTTTATGGGCGATTCTGATAACCATCGTTGTCAGTTTTGTCCGTCGGGAAACCTGGATGACACCGTCACGGATACTTTCGGCATTTGAAGGCGGAGCAAAAGGAGCTGTCCAGGTGGCCATTGCCTGTGCCACAGCCGGTGTTATCATAGGGGTGCTTACGTTGACAGGACTTGGAATGCGCTTTAATTCCATTATTCTTCTCATCTCCCAGGGCAGCCTGCTACTAACCCTGCTACTGACCATGTTCACCTCACTGCTTCTTGGCATGGGACTTCCCACTGTAGCAGCCTACATTATACAGGTTTCCCTTACGGTGCCGGTGCTCACACAGAACTTCGGGGTTCATCCCATGGCAGCTCATTTTTTCATCTTTTATTATGCTATTATTTCAGCCATCACCCCTCCGGTGGCATTGGCAGCCTATGCTGCTGCAGGCATTTCCGGGGCAGACCCCTTAAAAACCGGGATTACCTCCTGTCGGCTCGGATTGGCGGCATTTATCGTACCTTATATGTTTGTTTATGCTCCGCAGCTGCTCATGGTGGGATCTGTAGGTCAGATCATCATTGCAACGGTATCGTCCATGATTGGGGTTGTTGCCCTTGCAGGGTCGGTGGTGGGCTGGTTTATGAAAAAAGCAAATACCGTTGAACGCGTATTTCTGATGGCAGCCGCACTCAGTCTCATCAAACCCGGGATTTACACCGACATCGCAGGCCTCGTGATCCTGGCCCTTGTTTTGGTTTATCAGTTAGTCGTAAAACGGGAGACGCCATCCGCCGAACCGGTTCAAAATTAACATCTGATGTTTTGTGAGGGCATGAAGAGAAATAAATTGAACGTACCCAGATTTGGAGTGGATCATGATCAAACCACAAATTGTTGATGCCCTGGAAAAAATTATCGATAAGGTCCATGTTTCCACCGATAAAAGCGACCTGATTTGCTACTCTTACGATGCCAGTCAACAACTGTTTCTTGCTGATGTCATTGTTTTCCCGAAAAACGCCGGGGAGGTTGCCCAAATTCTCCGGATGGCCAATAAAGAAAATGTACCGGTGTTTCCAAGGGGGGCAGGCAGCGGCTTAACAGGGGGAAGTCTGCCCACCAAAGGGGGGATCGTACTGTCCATCGAAAGGATGGACCAGATTCTTGAGATTGATGAAGAGAACCTTGTGGCAACCGTTGAACCGGGCGTCGTCACTGAAAATTTTCAAAAGGAAGTGGAAAAGCTCGGTCTTTTTTATCCCCCTGATCCTGCGTCACTGAAATTTTCTTCGCTTGGGGGGAATGTCGCTGAAAATGCAGGTGGGCCCCGTTGCGTTAAATACGGCACAACAAAAGACTACATCATGGGGCTTGAGGTGGTTACACCCCTCGGGGATATTATAACCACGGGCTGCCGGACCATGAAAGGGGTGGTGGGCTACGATCTGACCAAGCTGCTGTGTGGCAGTGAGGGAACACTGGGAATTATTACCAAGATTGTTATTAAATTATTACCGTTGCCCCAGGCAAAGAAGACCATGCTGGTTTTTTTTAACTCAATTGAAGGCGCAGCCAAAGGGGTATCAAAAATAATTGCCAATAAAATTATTCCCACCACCCTTGAGTTTATGGATAGCCGTACCCTGGAATGTATTCGTCGGACAACAGATCTCAAAGTTCCCAAGGAAGCCCATGCGGTGCTGATCATAGAGGTAGATGGTGACCAGGAAGGGCTGGATAAGCAAATCCATCGTATCTGCAGTCTCATTGAAGCGTTTGGATCTGTGCTGGTGCGCATTGCCGAAACTGATGAAGAAAGCGAAGCCCTGTGGCAGATTCGCAGAGCCGTATCTCCATCTCTTGGCAAGGCCAGTCCGGACAGGTTCACAGAAGATATCTGTGTGCCCCGCAGTAAGCTCCCGGAAATGATCAGGAAACTTGAGTTCATCTCGGAAAGGAACCGTATTGATATCGCCAGTTTCGGTCATGCCGGTGATGGAAATATTCACGTTAATATCCTGTTTGACAAAAAAGTGGCAGGAGAACGAAAAAAAGCAATGAAAGTGATCGAAAAAGTCTTTAAGGGTGCCCTGGAACTGGGGGGAACCATGAGCGGTGAACACGGCGTGGGGATTGCCAAAGCTCCTTACCTTCACCTGGAGGTGAGTCAAAACGCAGCATCATATATGAAGACACTTAAACATGCCCTTGACCCCAACAATATTCTTAATCCAGGTAAAATATTTTTGGAGAATTAACGGCATGGCGGAATTGAAAAATTTGGCATCGTTTAAAGAAGAGATTGAGAAATGCGTCAAATGTGGTGCCTGCCGTGCGTATTGCCCCGTATTTGGTGTAGAACGCCGGGAGGGCCGTGTGGCAAGGGGCAAGGTAACACTGGCCCAGGCAATTCTCCAGGGGGAAGTGCCTCTCCAGGGCAAGCTTCTTGAAGATCTAAGTCAATGCCTGTTGTGCGGCAGCTGCCACGTTCAGTGTCCGAACAAGGTTCCCACCGAAGAGATCGTTGCTGCGGCAAGGCGGCATATTTCCGAGCAAAACGGGTTGTCCGCCTTTGGCAAAGCTATGTCAGCAGTACTTGGCAGGCAGAAGGTCATGGATACCCTGATGCAGACCGGAGGCCGCATGAATCGTTTTTTATTCAAAAAACTCCCAAAGGACAGCGGGCTGCGCCTTAGGTTTCCGGGGTCTGTTTTTTTTCCCGACCGCACCCTGCCCGCTCTCTCGACCACCTCTTTCCGGGAAAGGGTACCGGAAAGAATCAAGGGGAAACGGGGGAAGCCCACTGTCGTATTTTTTACCGGTTGTGGTATCAACTACCTTTTCCCGGAAATCGGTGAGGCCATGCTTAAAATACTTCATTTTATGGGAGTTACCGTTATCATTCCCAAAGAGCAGGTCTGCTGTGGTTTCCCCGCAGTAAGTGCCGGTGCCAAAAATACAGTTGAGGGGCTTGCCGAGCAAAATCTTGCCACACTGAAAAAATATCCGGCTGACTATATTGTCACGGCCTGTGCTTCTTGCCATGCAGGTTTAACCCGTATCTATTCCAACATGGGGGATGAATTCAAAGCCCTTGCAAATAAGACAGAGGATATCTGTGTTTTTTTGATGAAAAATGGGTTACCCGAAAAGCTTGCCTCCTTTCCCCAGGTTAAAGATCACCAGGCAAAAGAAAAGATCAATGTCACTTACCATGACCCTTGTCATCTGAGAAACAGCGGCATTACCAGGGAACCCAGAGCAATTTTGAAAGTGCTGTCCCGGGTAAATTATATTGAAATGCCCGAAGCCGGCACATGCTGCGGTCTTGGCGGTACCTATTCCGTTTATCATTATGACACCAGTAAAAAAATTGGGGCCAAAAAAGCCAGACACATAGCAAACAGCGGGGCCGACTGGGTCGCCACAGATTGCCCGGGTTGCATTATACAACTTAATGACAGTATCAATCACGCTGCCTTACCCCAAAAATCAGTCCATATTTTAGAGCTGATTGCCCGGGAAATTTTCGAATAGTTTGAATTGGTCAGCAATTCTAATGATGATATTTGATTGGTTTAAAGACTGCAAGTTACCGTTTTGGCCAGTGTAACTTCAGCATGTTAGGCCCCATTGGTGACGACCGGTAATCCATAATTAGAATTGCTGTGAGGTACCGGGTCTGCTTGATTAAATATATCATATACTATATAATACCCTACTATGAAAGCTATCGATAGTATCATAAATAAAACAAAGGCTGAGCAGGTTTACAGGCGACTTAAAACATCCATTTTGAAGGGTGATATTTCGCCAGGTGAAAAATTGGTGATTAACAAGCTTGCCGAACATTTTCAAACATCCATTATCCCTGTGAGGGAGGCGTTGAGCCGCTTGGAGGCGGAAAGCATGGTGACGGTGGTTGCCCACACTGGTGTCTATGTCAAAGAAATAGACATCGAGCAACTTAGAGAACTCTATCCGGTCAGAGGGATGCTTGAAGGGTATGCCGCAAGACTGGCCACTGAGCATATAACCCTCGGCGATCTGAAATTTCTCAATCTGCACATCTTTAAAATGGATGAGGCCATCGCTGCCAAAGATGATACACTGATGGGCAGAGTCAATATCAAGTTTCACAAACGAATTTATGCAATGTCCGGAAATCAGACATTGACCAGTCTTATCGACGATATGTGGCAAAAAACCTTTTTTGCCCGCTTAGTTTTCAAATTTACTCCCCACCGGGCAAAGGAATCTAACAAGGAACACAGGATGATTGTGGATGCGTTAGAGAAAGGCAAGGCAAAAAGAGTGGAAACTCTGATAATACGGCAAAGTACGAAAACACTAAAATTGCTGAATAAATATATGGAAAAGAGAAAGTAAAAATTAAATTATGTCATTACGGTATCTTGCGATGAGTAAAATTCTATTTCCCGTATAGTGGCCCAGCTTATGACCAACCCCCAACTCTAATTATGACACCTGATTATGACACCTGATGTGGAACGTCGGGCTTGATCATAGCCTCGAAACGATCCCGAGGGAATGGGAATCGCCCTATCCCATCTGTCGGATGGTCTGGCCCAATTTTTCAACGGCCCGCTCCAGGGTGGGCACGTCTGCCATGGTATAGTTGAGGCGCATGGTTTCTCCGCCTTGATCTGGATCAGTGTAGAAAAATTGCCCCGGCACGAATGCCACCCCGTTTTCAATGGCCTTGCGGTAAAGGGCCAGGCCGTCGAGTTCCTTGGGCCCGGTGACCCAGAGGAACATGCCCCCATCGGACGGGGAGATCTTGAAATTTTGTGGCAGATGCCGGGACAGGGCATCCATCATGGCCTTTTGCCTGGGTTTGTACAGGCCGATGATTTTGGGCAACTGGGCCGCCAGGTAGTTGCCAGCCAGGTATTCTGCGGCCAGGGCCTGATTGAAGGTGGAGGTATGGAGGTCCACGCCCTGCTTGACCAGTACCAGCCACTGCCTCAGGAATTCCGGGGCTGCATAGAATCCGATGCGCAGTCCCGGGGCAAAGACCTTGGATAGGGTGGAAATGTAGATGACATGCTCCGGGGCCATGGTCTTAATGGGGGGCAGCTCCTGGCCTGCATACCGCAGGGCAGAATAAGGGTCATCCTCTATGAGCAGGACGTTGTGAGTCTGGACGATTTGGGCTATTTCCCTGCGCCGTTCCAGAGTCAGGCTTCTCCCTGTTGGGTTCTGGAAGGTGGGCACGAGATATATGAACTTGATATCATGGGTTTTCAGGGTTTGTTCCAGAGATGCCGGTATCAGGCCCTGTTCGTCGGTTTCCATGGCAATGTAGGAAGGTTCATAGGGGTTGAAGGCTGAAATGGCTCCGAGATAAGTGGGGGATTCCAGGGCGATCTTGTCTCCTTTGCTGATCATGAGCTTGGCAACGGCATCCAGAACTCCCTGGGAGCCTGAGGTGATGTTCACGGCCTTGGGGGTGATGGTAATACCACGGCCTTTTAGGAGGACGGCCACCTGTTCCCTTAGTGGCATGAAACCCTCGGTGAGGTCGTATTGAAAGGCCTGGGAGCCGTGGGCTGAAATCACCCGGGCAGTGAGTTCTTCAAATATTTCCATGGGAAAGCTGTCTGGAGACGGAATGCCGCCAGCCAGGGAGATGATGCCGGGATCGGACACTACCTTGAGAATTTCCCGTATGGCGTTGGCTTGCATGAGTCGGGTCCGGCCTGCCAGGAGGCGTTGATAGTCCATTTTTTTTCCTT
>JASFYZ010000016.1:0-6516 GCA_045046665.1 Desulfobacterium sp. | reverse complement strand
ACCCTTTCAAATTCTTTTTCCTGAAGAACCCGAAGAAGTTTGACCTGTACTTCTGGATACAGTTCTCCTATTTCGTCTAAAAAAATCGTTCCACCATGGGCAAGTTCAAATTTTCCTTTTCTCTGATGAAGGGCCGTGGTGAAGGCCCCCTTTTCATGACCGAACAGTTCGCTTTCCACCAGATTGGAGGGGATGGCGCCGCAGTTCAAGGCCACAAAAGGGCCATTTTTTGTAAATCCGGTTTTATGGATGGTTTGCGCAACCAGTTCTTTCCCTGTGCCGCTCTCTCCCTGGATCAAGACCGTGGCATGAGAAGTCTTTAATTTTTCAATGAGACGGTAGATTTTATTGATGCTTGGGCTTGCACCGATAATGACGCCGAAACGTTTTTTCAACTCCCGTTGCGGATGAATGTCTTGCTTGGGGCTGTGGGATACGTTTATTTTTTCAACGATGCTCAGTAGAATGGCATTGATGTTCTGCTTCAGGCTGGAACCGGAAAAATCATAAAATTCACCGTCATGGTACAAAAACGTTCCCAGGGGCGCGGTGATCAAAATGGCGGCTTGAGGCACTTTTTTTCTTGCCAAATGTAGAAACCCGCCGCCTCCCATTTCCGAAGAATTCTGATCAATGAGGATGATTTGCACTTGATCGGCATGCGTTTTCAGCAATTTCAATCCCTGCTTTTCATCCGTGGCCCAAAGGGGCGAAAACAGATCATCTGAAATCAAGCGGCGCAAAACGTGGAAACTTCCGTGCGGGTCGTCCACAATCAAAACGGCGGGTTTAAACTTATCGATTGCTTTTTCCATTTATCAATCCCTTAGATGAATAGAATGCTCTGAATATTCTAAATATAGGGAACGGAAATTTTTCAGAACAAAACGGTGTAAAGAATCGGAGAAAAAAGATCTACCATCTTTGTTAATGGAAAATCCTGTAAAAATTTAATTGCGATTAGAAGGTCAGCCCTCCTTTGGCCAATAGCCAATTTTTTTCTCCTTAATCTTATGAGTCTGTTGATTTAAAGGCGATTTTTCTCAGGTTCGATTTGATTGTTACAAGATATGGCAAATTAACTGAGTAAACACGCATCCTATTGACAAGGATGGTGCCTGAAATACAAAAATTGTGATTTAATCAACAGACACATTTTATAGGGCTGGGTGCGGTTTTGGTGTTTTTAGTCAACTTGTTCCTGATTGGCACCCCTCGAGGGCTTCGCCGATGATTTTCCGGTTGAGCCCTTTGCCGATGATGGAAATTTTGCTGTCAGAACCCTTTCCGAGGCGCTGGGATGAAAACTCTCTGGAAGCCAGTTCCATCAATATCCATCCCTGACCCACGCGAAACACGCCTTTAGCTCTGACAATATCCCCCATTTGGGAAGTGGTGGATTTGAATTTTTCAAAAAGTGCATCCAAAAGATCTGGTTCAAAGGAACTATCGCTG
The DNA here is from genome assembly GCA_045046665.1 of Desulfobacterium sp. Taxonomy (GTDB): domain Bacteria; phylum Desulfobacterota; class Desulfobacteria; order Desulfobacterales; family Desulfobacteraceae; genus Desulfocicer. The sequence continues at coordinate 5,061 of JASFYZ010000016.1, read as the reverse complement.
TAAACACGTCCAAACGATTCATATCCCAAAGCATCCTCTGTTTCAACCAAATGAATATGTCCCTTTCCTTCGTTGATCTCATGCGGGTTTTCATGGAAAGAGGTGTCGGTTATTGGGTCTGCCGCAAGGGTGCTGTGATGAGCCCCTTGCGGATGTTTTCCTAAAAGAGTTTCAGAGGTGGCCAGGGAAAACTGGTAATCCGACCAGTCCACAGCTCCGAATTCGCTTCGCATAACGGTAATGTCAGGATTGATCGCCGATATGGCCCCTTGGGTAAGCATGGCCTTTCTTTTATCGACCTTGTCACATTTGTTTAAAACGCATAGGTGAGCGTGCCTCACCTGTGATTCCACGAAATGGCGATTGGCTTTATATAACGACATGAAACCGGTTGCGTCTGCAATCAGGATATAGTGAACGGCTTCAAAGGCATTTTCAAAGAGCTGTGCTTGAAAAATATATTGAATCTGCGCAATGGTGGCAACACCGGTCGGTTCAACAATGACTCTTTCTGGACAAATTGATCGGTTGATTTCAAGCATTTGACTCCTGAAATCAGCTTGGAGAGTACAGCAAATGCACCCGCTTGGCATTTCGACCACATTTCCACCCTGATTGCTCAATAAGTCCCCATCAATACCCACATCACCGAATTCATTGACAAGCACCACAGTCTTCTCATTACTGCCCCATTTCTCGAGAATTTTTGTGATAAAAGTAGTTTTACCGGAACCCAAAAACCCATAGACAATATCAACGATCATGTCCTGCATCTCCTTACATCAAAGTTCTGACGAGATTATCCGTTCCATTTGCTCCGCATGGATTCCCAACTTTCTCCCACTAGGGCATCCTCGGCCATTCCAGGTGCCTGACTGGCCTCTTTGCCCCATACCCCAAGCTCGAAGCCTGTGACATACTCTTCACACACAGCACCGCCGCCGCAAACAAACGGAATAGCGAGTCCTGCTGCCTTTAGCTGATGCGCAATCTTGGGAAAGGCGGTCATGGTGGTGGTCATGAGGGCAGTTCCGGTGACCATAACTGGTTTGTGCTGTTTACAAGCTGCCACAACCTTATCCACAGGAACATCGGCACCCAGATCAATGACCTCAAAACCGTTGGCGGTCAACAGGGCATTTACAATCACCTGTCCGATGTCATGGATATCTCCCTCTGCCGTATGGGTGACCACCGGCGCTTTTCGATCCATGGATTTGCCCATGGCCTCTTCGCACAGGGCGATACCCACACTCATGGCGTCGGATGAGAGAATTACCTGGGGAAGGAAGTATGCGCCTTCTTCCCACAGACGACTGACCTCGCTCATGCCCGCAACCAGGGCATCATTGATAATATCCAGGGGAGGTTTTGTTTCCAATGCCTTTTTGACAACGTCACTGATTCCTTCGTCATCTCCCTCCACGACAAATTTCGCAATTTCTTGAAGCACCGCATCTTTGGAGACTTGTCTGGCACCTTCCGTAACCTCGTTGTCGATGTCGTACCGTTTGAAAATGTTGGAAAAATTTTGCAATACTTTCATTTGCTTTTCTCCTTGCGTCTGTGTTTATATTATGTACAATATGATTTACGATTCCAGTAAGAACCACCAATATCTTGAATCAGGTGCTGCTAATTGCCATTGGCCACCTCCACCATTGCCAGCAGATTTTCAGTGCAGGTGCCCGGTGCTACGGCGCATCCGGGGGCCAAAATCTGGATGCCGTCGGCAATGGATTCCTCGCATCCTGCCTGCACCGTTGCGGCGTCTTTCATAAAGAGCGTGGTGGCGGTGTCGACTCCGCCCAATAAAACCATATTTGACCCGCATTTGTTCCTGGCAAGCCGGGCATCGGCTTTGGGTTCCAGGCTCAGTATGTCTGCTCCAGTCTCCCCCATCCATTCTACGATGCCGTCCACGTTGCCGCAAATATGAAGAATCTTGGGAACGGATATGGCATCAAATTGTTTTTTCTGATATTCTAATTCCAGGTCTCTGTAAGTTTTGGGGGCAATCAGCTCTGGAGATGCGGTCATATCTTCGCAGCAAATAATATCTGCCCCCGCATCAATAAGGGCTTTGGCAAGTGCCGTGCCAGCCTTTTCCGCCACGTCCAGAAAGAGTCGAAGCTTGTCGGGTGCCTTGAACGTCGCCTTAAGAATGGGAACGGCTCCCAGAAGAGAACCCGCGATGGTAAAAGGTCCTATGATTCCCGCAATAATCGGCACCTCGTCTCCTACCTCTTTTTTCAAAATTCGAACCGCTTTGAGCAATTCCGGTATATTGCCCCTGGAAAGAAAATCATCCGGAAAAACAGGTGTGTCAGTTAGCTTGTAGGGCGGTGGATGTTCAATTCCGGGAATGCCTTCTCCTCCTTCCAGGTTTGAGCCCGGCTTATACGTGCATCCCAGGGCCACTGCTTCAAAGGTCTGACAAAAGGGAACTCTCACTGCATCGAATCCGATCACCGTATGGGCGGCCAGGGCCTGTTTGGCCATGGTTTCCCCCTTCAGGTGCCCCTCGGGCCAGAAGGCTTGAACTTTTTCCATTTGCTCGTAAGTCACCGTAGAGTTGGCACCGAAACAAGGCATCCTGTCCGGTTTTTGGTGGTTCAGGACAGCCATTACTCGCTCTTTTGAATTCATCTGTATCCTCCTCTCCTCATGAAAAAAAAATTAAATTCGCAAAACCATTGTCATTACCATACGACAGCCTTCATCGGGGAAAACCGGGTGCATTTCTGGTGTAAATGATTGGGGTCTTAATGCTTTTTAAAAAAAATTGGGTTGGTGCAAGTAGTAATGATTTTTATGTTCTTATCTGTATAACAAGCAATATTGATGCCAATAATTTCTCTAATGGAATTTTGGCCAAGGTTGCGCCTATGGTATGGCTCGGTGCTGGTATTCCCTGAATCCATGGTGGGATAATAACCGTGACAATCAAAGGTTGAAAAAACAAGAAAAAGAAAGCATGGCGCAAATTGTTAAATGATTGTAGATAGTTATAGGTGTGACATAAATGTCGTGCTCTGACATTCACTTACAACCTGTTCTCAGGCTTTAAACTGGCATGATCCAGCCCGTAGGCTTTTATTTTACGCCAGATGGTTCTGGGATTGATTCCCGTTTTGCTCGCAGTTTTGGAAACATTTCCTTCATATCGTTTGAGGGTTTCATAAATATAGGCTTTTTCGAATCGACTGATCACAATGCTGCGGGCTGTTGTAAAAGGGATATCCGTATTCACATGACTGGGCGATGGTTCGTCCAAGGGACTATGAACATCATGGGAAAAGAATACCGTATCAATCTCCTGACCGTCGGTGACCACAAAGGCCCTTTCCAGAACATTTTCCAACTCTCTAACGTTTCCCGGCCAGTGATACGTTAGTAACTGGTTCATGGCGGCCACGGATATTTTTTGAATATTTCTGTTCAGGTCCCTGTTATAGAGGTGTAAGAAGTGTTGTACCAGCAGGGGAATATCCTCAATCCTTTCCCGAAGAGGTGGGATGTGGATGGGCACCACGTTGAGTCGATAATAAAGATCCGTTCGGAATTCCCCATCTTTGATTCGTTTGGTAATGTTTCGATTGGTGGCAGACAGCAAGCGGACATCCACATCGACGGATTCGTTTCCACCGACCCGCTCGACCTTCTTTTCCTGCAAAATTCTGAGGAGTCTCACCTGCATTCTGGATGAAATTTCTCCCACCTCGTCCAGAAACAGAGTGCCGCCCTGGGCGTATTCAAATTTTCCCATTTTTCTATGGATGGCACCCGTAAAAGCCCCCTTTTCATGCCCAAAAAGCTCAGTTTCCAAGAGCGTTTCAGCAAGGGCCCCGCAGTTAATGGTGACAAAGGGTTGGTTTTTCCTGGAGCTGTTGAAATGGACCGCTTTGGCCACCAACTCCTTGCCGACCCCGGTCTCACCGGTAATAAAAACCCTCGCATCCGTTACTGCCACTTTCTGAATCAATTCATATATGGCCTGCATTTTATGGCTTTTTCCGATGATATTTCCAAAGGCATATTTTTTGTCAACTTCTTTCCGAAGATCACGTATTTCCTGTAGCAACTGTCTTTCCCTGAGTATCCTGGCCACGATTATGAGCAGAGTTTCCGGTTCAAAGGGTTTTTCCAAATAATCGCTTGCGCCTTCCTTGATGGCGTTGACGGCCGAAGCGATGGTGCCGTAAGCGGTCATGACGATGCATGAAATCTTCGGATCAATCTTCCGGGCTAATTTGATGAGTTCCAGTCCTTGAACCCCGGGCATCCGTATGTCCGTCAATAAAATGTCGTAGCTGTCGGAATTGAACCACCCTATAGCGCCCTTTGCCTCATGGGCAGTGTCGACATCGAACCCTTCGGCTTCAAGGATGGCTTGAATGTGGCGGCAAAAAGAAATTTCATCATCCACTACGAGAAAATGAGGCATTACAACGTCCTCCTTCGAGCCTGCGGTTTTTCTTCATGGGGGGTCATGGGGAGCAGAATGTGAACGGTCAGTCCTTTTTCGGAATTGTTGGTTGCCCACATGGTTCCCTTATGGGCTTCAATAATCCGATGGGATATTGACAACCCCAGGCCGGTTCCCGAAGCCTTGGTGGTGTACATGGGGTGAAATATTTTTTCTGTTTCTGACGGTGCAAGGCCGATTCCTGAATCTTTAACGGCAATTTTTACAGACCCTTCTTTTTGCTCAGCAGGGCCAAAAAAAATTTCAAGAATGTCCCCGATGCCCATGGCTTCAATGCTATTCTGAATAATGTTTTGGAGTACTTGGCCCATGAGTACGGCATCCAGGCGAACGGGAAGCGACAGGTTTGAATCGAATCGCTTTTGCACCCTGATTTTTTTGCCCTTAATGTCGTTTTGCAATCGATTCAGAGTTTCTTCGATGACCATCTCCATCTGCTGCAAGGAAAGGCTCAGTTTCAGTGTCCGGGTGTATTGCAGAATTTTGCTAACCACCCGATTCAGGTTGTTAACGTCGCCCTTGAAATTTTTAAACATCTCGGGAAGAGATTGTCCTTTGCGCGAGCCGAACTT
>JASFYZ010000015.1:0-11684 GCA_045046665.1 Desulfobacterium sp. | reverse complement strand
ACTCAAAGGGACAGTCACTATTACTCGTGTGATGCATCTTGCTCTTATACCAAAATCAATTATTATCTTTGCTCAGGTTAATAAGTTTGCGTTCCTTAATAACATTTTCTATCATTGCTTTCATGATTCGTTGTGGGCAGGCCGGGTCCAGAATACGGTTTGGTTTGCCCGTGGCAGTTATAAAAAATCAAAGGATAAACTCCATGTTGCAGGCAACACCCAGGCATGCCATGGTTTCCCCCCGATCCTGTATGATCTGGCGACAATGGTCTATAATTTTATCCATCTGGGTGTCTGTTCTCTCCTGATTAATGTGAAATAATCCCAATTTTTTCACCCGTGCCTTTATGGCAAGCTCAATCACATCTGTATAAGCAGAGTGCCCCCAACCCGTTTTTGCAGGGTATTCCCCGGGGGTGAACTCTGCATCATGGAAGACAAGGTCTGCATCGCTACAAAAATGTTCATAGGCCTCATTTTTCAGGCCTTTCGGGTGCTGGTATCCCAATTCGTTGTCTGTGAGAAAAACAAAGGACTTCCCCTCTTCCGTGAATTTATATCCCAGTCCGCCCCCGGGATGGTTAAGGGGGATGGTGGATATGGCAAGAGATCCAATGTTAAAATGGTCTTTCATGTGGCTTTTGTACTGAATGTTGGCCTCCAGATCCTTCATGGTGATGGGAAAAAAGGGGGGCTGGATGAGGCTTTTGAATATCTCTTCAACGGTGGTATTGGAAAATGAGCTATTTTGAACCAACAGGGTGACGTTGGGGTCCTGCAGGGGTTTAAAAAAGGTAAAACCGGAAATATGATCCCAGTGGGCATGGGTGAGAAGAAGATAGATTTTTCGTTGGGCTTTTGCGTCAAGATCAATTCCCAGCTTTCGTATACCGGTTCCCGCATCTATGATCACGTTTTCTCCGGATTTGGCAATGACCTGAATGCAAGTGGTTTCACCTCCGAATTTACTGTATTCGCTGCCAGCAACGGCGATGGATCCTCTGGATCCCCAGCATTTAATCTTCATGCGTATTTCCTATTCAAAAATTAACGTTGGACCCCAGTATTTGGCTATCACATCATAGTCTTATAGTCCATAAAAAAATGAATCAACCATATGTTGACATTCCGCTTTTGTTGGCTTAGGACTCTACTATCAGGAGTGAAAAAAATAAACGATAAAATGTAAAAATTAGGGAGATGAACTTATGGCGCAGTTGATTTCAGACCGTAGAGACATTGATTTTGTACTCCATGAACAGCTTGGCTTGGTTGAGGGGGAGTTGTTTGCGGAATTTAATAAGAAAACCGTGGATCTCATTGTGTCCGAGGCAAGAAATCTTGCGATAAAGGAAATTCTACCCACACAAAAAACCGGAGATGAAGAAGGATGTGTGCTGGAAAACGGAAAGGTAACGGTACCGGAGTGCTTTCAACGGCCCTGGAAGCTTTATTGTGAAGGCGAATGGCTGGCCATGTGCGATGATCCCGAAGTCGGTGGGCAGGGGATGCCCAAATTGGTGGGATTGGCGGCCAATGAATATCTTGTGGGGGCAAACCCCTCCTTCATGCTTTACAGCGGCATGACCCATGGTGCCGCAAAGCTGGTGGAAGAGTTTGGCACCGATGAACAAAAATCCCTTTATATGGAAAAAATGTTTTCCGGCGAATGGGGCGGCACCATGCTGCTCACCGAGCCTGAAGCCGGTTCCGATGTGGGGGCCTTGACAGCAACGGCCACCCTTAATGACGATGGGACCTATAGCATCAAAGGCACCAAAATATTTATCTCTGCAGGTGAACACGATCTGGTTGATAATATTATTCATCCAGTGCTGGCCAGAATCGAAGGGGCTCCGAAGGGCACCAAGGGGATTTCTCTGTTCCTGGTTCCCAAATACTTTGTCAACGCCGACGGCAGCCTTGGGGATTTTAATAATGTGGTCTGCACAGGCATCGAAGAAAAAATGGGCATCCACGGTAATGCCACCTGTACCCTTACTTTGGGGGAAAAGGGAAAAAGTGTTGGAACCCTTCTGGGAGCGGTGAACAAGGGAATGCCGGAAATGTTTCGGATGATGAATGAAGCCCGGGCTTTTGTGGGTCTCCAGGCCTTTGGTGTGGCCACGGCTTCCTATATGTACTCACTGGATTATGCCCGCACCAGAATCCAGGGTAGACATATGGTTTCCGGTCGGGAGCCCGGGGCAAAAGATGTGCCCATTATCCAACACCCAGACGTGCGCCGTCAATTGTTGAACATGAAATCCCTGGTGGAGGGCATGAGAAGTCTACTTTATCTCAATGCCAAGTGTGCCGATCTTAAAGCCACCGCCACCTCGGATGAAGACCGTGAAAAATACAGTGATCTCATTGAAGTCTTGACCCCCATTGTTAAGGGCTATGTCACAGACAAGTCTCTGGAGGTGTGCAGCCATGGGGTCCAGGTGTTTGGCGGATATGGTTACATCAAAGAACTTCCCGTGGAACAACTCATGCGGGATTCCAGAATTTTTATGATCTATGAAGGGACCAACGGCATTCAGGCCATGGATCTTCTGGGACGGAAACTGTCCATGAAAAAGGGAAAAGCCTTTGGGTATTTCCTTGAGATGATAGCAGAAACGGTGAAGGAGGCAAAGGATGTTGAAGGGGTTGAAGCCCTGGCCCTGAAGATGGAAACCGCCATGGAAAAATTTAAGACCACAGCGGAAATTATCGGCAAAAGAACCCGATCCACTGAGGTTCTCAATGCCTATTCCTTTGCCCATCCCTTTCTTGAGGCCACTGGTGATCTCACCATGGCGTGGATGCTGTTGTGGCGGGCATCTGTGGCTGCTCCCAAGCTTGCAAAAAAAGCCGGGGGCCTTGATCCTGAAGTTATTGCCGCCAAAGCCGGAAAAAATAAAGATGTTGCTTATTATGCCGGGCAAATTAAGACAGCTGCCTTTTTTATTAATACCCTGTTGCCTTCCGCCTTGGCCAAAATGGATGCCATTGTGGAGGCAGACACAGCCGTTGAAGAAATGCCCGAAGCATCCTTTGGTTCTAAATAGTAAATATTGTTTTTAAACATCTTGCCCGGTCGTTTCCATCCCTGGAAGCGATCGGGCTTTTTTGTTTCGATGGTCAATTCTTTGGAGTTGCTTTCTGGGACAACGGGTCAGCTTTGGCTTATGGGCGTTATTGATTTGATTTATGCAAGCCAGGAATTCTCAGGAATAATGCCCATAAGTTAAGCTGGTCCCTTCTCAATAGATATTACATAAAAACGTATCATTGAGTTTGTGCCATAATGCACTGGACAAAAGGTTACAAAAATTGTAGGTATGTCTATTCCTTGATGATTTGGTGTTCTGGGTTGATCTCTGGAGGACGGAGTCAGACTTGTGTCAATCTAAAAAGACTGGATCCTCAAGTATTATTAACGTTGTTGAAAAAATGAGGTGCTGCATGAAAATTACGGATCCAAAGGTGATACAATCCGGAGAAAAAGCTTTTTTCAATGCAGTCAAGGATCACCTTGACTGGAATGCCATCCGGGAGGTCGTGACAAAGAAAATGAAACAGTGCTCCATTGAATCAAGGGGGGGTGATCTGATTTTTCAAGAGAACAGCGTGGCCTTTAGAATAGATCTTCGTTGCGCCATGGATGTGAGCATCATCGTTGATCGTAACGGCAACCTTGTAACACATGAGGCACCCCTGGCTGATTTTGCCCTGGATGAAATTCCATCAATAGCTGCTCCCGAAACAGTGAAGTCATCGATATCTCCGAATTCCTCCGGGGATGGAAAAAATAAACAAAAGGTCAAAGCCCCTGCCCAACGTCCTCCTCTCATTGAAAATATTGATGAAAAAAATACCGATGATAATGCAGGTGTTCTGGAGCTTAATGATCTTCTGGATGAGCTACAGCCTGGACAAAATGCCTCCCCATCACCCATCAAAGAAGGTGAAAATTCCAGCGATGATGAGGACATGGATCTTGAGACGCTCTTTTTCAAGGACAAGGCGGATGATGATGATTTTGACACCCTGGCAGATGAAGGCACTGCCTTTTGGGAAGATAAAAAATAATTTTCCCCGGGTCTATGCTGACCTTGGGACGGTGGCGATCTCAAAACAGGAATTTTTGTATGACACACATACCGGGTGACTCTTTTAAAGGGATTGACATGAAAGAGCTCATGGAAATTATGGACAATGACATGGAATGCTATTCCCTGGCGCGGTTCATGGCGTCGCAAAAAGATCGTTAACATCCGGTGATACCGGTAGGATAAGCCTGAATCCGTTTTTGCAAAGCAGATGTGCAAAACGTGAGCATTGGGTAACACCCCAAAGATGAGTGAATGAGTTGTAAATTATGGTAAATAAGTGTGTTCGTGCATTGGGGTTGTCAAGCGGTGGGCTTGACAGCATCCTTGCAGCCCTGATTTTGAAGAATCAAGGCATAGATGTGACGTGGATAACGTTTAAAACCCCTTTCTTTTCCCCGAAACCAGCCATACTGGCGTCAAAGCAGAACAATATTCCCATCCGGGTTGAAGAGATCACGGATATCTACATGGAAATGTTGAAAAATCCACAGGCGGGTTACGGTAAAAACATGAATCCCTGCATGGATTGTCATACGCTGATGTTTTCCCAGGCTGGTGTTATCATGGAGAAGGAAGGCTTTGATTTTCTGTTCAGCGGTGAGGTGGCAGGGCAGCGCCCCATGTCACAGACCAAAAATTCCATGAATTATGTGGCAAAAAATTCCGGGTTTAAAGGACATATCCTTCGTCCATTAAGTGCCCGACTATTTCCGGAAACCCCCATGGAAAATGAGGGGTTGGTGGATCGGGAAAAATTATTGGATATCTCTGGACGATCCAGAAAGGTGCAAATTGCCCTGGCAAAGGAGATGGGGGTGACCCGATACCCCGCCCCGGCCGGGGGGTGCCTTTTGACAGATAAAGGATTTTCCAAAAAACTCCGGGATCTGATGTATGTGCAGAAGATTTATGATACCCGGGACCTTTATCTGCTGAGCCATGGCCGTCATTTGCGCCTGGCCCCGGATACCCGTATTGTTGTGGGCAGAACCCAGGCTGAAAATCAGGAAATTTCCAAGTTGTATGATCCTGCAAAAGATATTCGATTACGTCATGCCAGGTTGGCAGGTCCCCTGACCATCATGCCCGGTGGAGGCAGTGAAAAAATGGTGCGCCTGGCCGCATCCATCTGTGCCGGGTACACCAAGGCTGATCCGGGCCTGCCCACCCAGGTGGTGGTGCAGTTTCAGGAAAAGGAGGAGATACTCACCGTGCCCGTGTTAAAGCCGGCTGATCTCAAGGATTTTATCTCCTATCTTTAATATCACCATTGAGCCCGGGAAAAGTCTATCTCCGGGCATTGGGTTCGCGAACAGGTGTTCCTAACCGTTGTTAATCTGGACGTACCCCGGCATGAATCCGTCCAGGGCAGGGAGAATTAATCCGTTTTTTCCATTTTTGCTTTTAGTTGGCCACAGGCGGCGGAGATGTCATCTCCTTTGCTTTTCCGGACAATGGCGGTGACCTGCCGGTCCAGAAGAATTTGCATGAATCGGCTGACCTCCCCGGGGGAGGGGCGCTGAAATTTGCTTTTTTCATGGGGATTAAAGGGGATCAGGTTCACCTTGGCCTTGATGGGGGCCAGTAGCCCCACCAGGCGATGGGCATCTGCATCGGTGTCATTGACTCCTTTGATGAGAATATACTCAAATGTGATTTTGTTCCGGGGTTTCATGTGGTAATGACGGCAGGCATCCAGCAGGTCTGCCATGGGGTATCGACGGTTCACGGGCATGAGAGACGTCCGGGTGTCGTCTTCGGTGGCATTGAGGGATATGGCCAGGTTTGCATCAGTGTCCTGACCCAGACGAAGCATTTCCGGCACCAGGCCACAGGTGGACACCGTCACCCGTCGGGGGGAAAATTTCAATCCGTAATCACTGTCCGTGATAATGGAAAGGGCGTTGATGACGGCATCATAGTTATCCAGGGGTTCCCCCATGCCCATGAAGACAATATTGGACAGGGTGGCGGTTTCATCCTTCAATGCCAGGTGGTGTCTGGCATCCCTTACCTGGGAGACAATCTCGGCACAGGTAAGATTGCGCTGGAACCCCCCTTTGGCCGTGAGGCAAAATTTGCATGCCTGGCGGCAACCCACCTGGGAGGAGATGCACAGGGTGTAATGGTCCTTCTGGGGAATGAGTACCGATTCAATGTACGTTCCATCCGCCAAACAGAACAGCAGTTTTTCTGTGCCGTCCTTTGAAATTTCAGAACGCTCAAGGTCCAGTCGGGGGATGGAAAAATGGGTGGCAAGGGTTTGTCTTAATTCTTTACCAAGGTCGGTCATTTCTTCAAAGGAATCTGCCTGGCGCAGGTAAATCCATTTAAAAATCTGGCCCGCCCGAAAGGATTTCATGCCTTGGTCTTCAAACCATTTTTCCAGGGCTTTGCGACTGTAATTTTTTATATCTTCCATGATGTATTGTTTTATCCTTACTAATTTATAGCAATTCTAAATTTAGGCTGCCCGGGTAAATTATGGCCAGTCACTGGATTTGGAGTTGCTGTGTTTACTTATTTTCCCTTGACTTATCACGGGATTCATACTAAATTCAAGATTTTTAATCAATGCTTGAGGTGTGACCTTAATTCATGTTTGACAACCTAAGTGACAAGTTGAGTTCGGCATTCAAGAAGCTTAAAGGCCGTGGAACCCTGACAGAGAAGAATATTGAGGAAGGGTTGAAGCAGGTTCGCATGGCGCTTCTTGAGGCAGATGTTAATTACAGGGTTGCAAAAAAAGTTATATCCGATATAAAAGACAGGGCCTTGGGACAGGAGGTGATGGACAGTCTCAGTCCCGGTCAGCAGGTAATTAAGATTGTGTTTGATGAGTTTACCCAGATGATGGGGGATTCACACAAAGGGCTCAATCTTGAAGGTCGTACGCCTGCTGCCGTTATGCTTGTGGGACTGCAGGGGTCGGGTAAAACCACCACGGCAGGTAAGCTGGGGCTCTATCTTAGAAAAAAGGGTAAAAAACCTTTTCTTGTGCCTGTGGATGTATACAGACCCGCTGCCATCGATCAATTGAAAAAAATTGGTAAACAGCTGGATCTTCCCGTGTTCCCTTCAACCACGGACATGCTGCCCCTTGCCATTTGCGAGCAGGCAGTTGTCATGGGCAGGGAAAAGGGGTATGATGTGCTTATCCTGGATACCGCCGGTCGGCTCCATGTGGATGAAGCACTCATGGCGGAGCTTGGGGAGATAAAAAAGGGAGTTCACCCTTCGGAAATCCTGCTGGTGGCAGATGCCATGACCGGTCAGGATGCCGTTAATATAGCCGGTTCCTTTGATAAAACAGTGGGGCTGGATGGTATTGTTTTGAGTAAAATGGATGGGGATGCCAGGGGTGGTGCGGCCCTTTCCATTAAAGCGGTTACAGGTAAACCGTTGAAGTTCATCGGTGTAGGTGAAAAATCAACGGATCTGGAACCCTTTCATCCAGAACGAATGGCCTCACGGATTCTGGGCATGGGAGATACGCTTTCCTTCATTGAAAAAGCCCAGGAGTCGGTGGATATCAAGGGGGCTGAAGCCCTTGAAAAGAAATTGAGAAAAAATCAGTTCACCCTGGAAGATTTCCGGGATCAGATGGCTGCCGTTAAAAAAATGGGCTCCATCAAGGATCTCATTGGAATGATTCCCGGGGTGAACAATAAGCAGCTTAAGGATATGAACATTGATGAGCGGGAGTTTGTGAGAATTGAGGCAATTATCAACTCCATGACCCCGGGTGAACGAAAGAATCATGGTATCATCAAAAGCAGCAGGAAAAAACGAATTGCAAAGGGAAGCGGCGTCACGGTGCAGGATGTGAACAAGCTTCTTAAAAGTTATACCCAGACAATGAAAATGGTGAAGAAGTTTAATAAAGGCGGCATGCGATCATTAAAGGGCATGCTGCCGTTTTAAGGAGAAAAGAAAGATATGGCTGTAAAGATTAGATTGGCAAGGCGCGGCGCAAAAAAGAAGCCTTTTTATAGAATTGTGGCAGCAGATTCAGAGTTCCCCAGAGACGGTAGATTCCTTGAAATGCTGGGAACTTATGATCCCATGCTGGAACCTGCTGTTGTGACTTTGAAAGAAGATAGAATCAAGTACTGGATGGGGGAGGGCGCACAGCCCACAACCACAGTAAAAAGCCTGTTGAAAAAAGAGGGCTTTGGTTCCAATCCTGCCTGATAAGTTGTGTGAATCGCCCAAATTCTCAACACCCCAATAAAGGAGATGGATTTATGAAGGATCTGATTGAATACATTGCAAAGGCGCTGGTTGATAATCCTGAGGCTGTGGAAGTTTCTGAGATAGAGGGGACTAAAACATCTGTACTGGAGTTGAAGGTGGCAAAAGAGGATTTGGGGAAAGTGATTGGGAAACAGGGCCGATCTGCCCGGGCCATGAGAACCATTTTAAGTGCGGCCTCGGCAAAATTAAAAAAACGTACCGTGCTGGAGATTGTGGAGTAAGTAATGGAGACGGCGGATCTGCTAATCATGGGACATGTTACTGGTGTTCATGGCTTAAAAGGATATATCAAGGTAAAATCCCATGCAGGGTCCAACGACACGTTTGATAATGGGGCCAGGCTTTTTGTGGGCCCTTCCGTGGACCAGGGAAAATGGTACACCATTGTTAAAACGTCTTCCCACAAAAAGGGGGTGCGGATTTTGTTGGCGGATGTGGATATCGATGTGGCCCAAACCCTTGTGGGCATGGATATTTTCATCCCAAGGGTAGATTTGCCGGATTTAGATGATGATAGCTATTATTGGAATGATCTCATTGGCATGGCGGTGACCGATATTCACCAGGGCCTTCTGGGGACCATTGAACATGTGATGCCCACGGGAAGCAATGATGTGTTTGTGGTAACGGGTGGGAAACGCGAAGTGCTGGTGCCCTCCCTTGCCCATGTGGTGCTTTCGGTTGATGTTGAAAAGCAGACCATGACCATTGATCTGCCAGAGGGTCTGTGAACATGGCCCTGGAAAATACAGAAGAGAAGGAAGAAAAGATTTCTCGAACAAGCAACGGCATGGGATTTACCGTATTGACCCTGTTTCCAGAATTGGTTACCTCTTTTTTCAGTCATGGTATCATTGGCCGGGCCATGGAAAAAAAATTGATTACCGGGGATGCCATTAATATCCGGGATTTCACCTCTGATCGCCACAAGAGTGTGGATGACAGGCCCTATGGTGGCGGATGCGGTATGGTCATGACACCGGAACCCCTGTCCCGTGCCATTGGTGATGCCAGACGTAAAACCGGGGATGCCCGGGTGCTCCTGATGTCCCCCCAGGGAAAGCCATTTGATCAAAACCGTGCCCGGGAGTTTGCCGCCGCCGGTGAAAATCTTATCTTTGTGTGTGGCAGGTATGAGGGGATAGACGAGCGTATTTACAACGGCTTGGTGGATGAAGAGGTCTCCATAGGGGATTATGTGATGACAGGGGGTGAACTTGCCGCCATGGTGATCGTGGATGCGGTGACACGCTTGCTCCCCGGGGTGCTGGGGGGGGAATCTTCGGCTGAGATGGATTCCTTTGAGAACCATCGCCTGGAACATGCCCATTACACCCGTCCCTTTGAATTTGAAGGCATGACGGTGCCAGATGTGTTATTGTCCGGGAACCATGGGGAAATAGAAAAATGGCGTCAGTCCTCTTCGCTGAAGCGGACATTTATAAAAAGGCCCGATCTTTTCCACAAAGATAAGTTGTCCGCAGCGGAAAAGGCGTGTCTTAAAATGTGGTGCAGGGAGATTGAAGCACTTGTCAAATAATAATCTTTATATGGCGCTGATCCATTATCCGGTATCCAATAAAAAGGGAAATACCATTGCATCGGCCCTGACCACCATTGATATGCATGATATTGCAAGGGCCGCCATTACCTTTGGGGTAAGAGGCTTTTACGTGGTGACTCCTTTGATGGACCAGCAGGTGCTGGCCCATGAAGTCATTGCCCATTGGACAGATGGTGTGGGTGGCGTTTTAAATCCCTTTCGGAAACAGGCCCTGGAGTTGATTCGGGTGGTTTCAACCTTTGAAGATGCGGTGAAAGAGATTGAAAATGAGCGTCAGACCAAGGTGGTGACCATTGCCACCAGCGCGGCTTCCCATGACCATGCCGTGACCACCGGAGCACTGGCCCGGCAGCTTGAAAGTGATGCCTCTCATGTCATTGCCTTTGGTACTGCCTGGGGGATGTCATCGGAATTTATACAGAATTGTGATTTTGTCCTGGAACCTGTTCAGGGGATGAATGGCTATAATCACCTTTCGGTGCGATCTGCGGTGTCCATTATTTTGGACCGGATCTGCCATAATAGAAATTGTATCGGCTCGTAGGGGCTGAATGACTACCACGGACAGGCTTGATTTTTCACTTGGGTTTGTCCACAACAAAGATAGAAAATGAACGCCTGGTTTACCAGCATTTTCATATAAAAACTGCCACGGGTAGATCTGGTTTTGTACCATGGTTTACCCACAACAAAGGCAGAAAATGAATTCATGGTTGGTCAGCATTTTCATATAAAAAAATTGTGTTTGGAGGATAGTTTAAAAATGGATGTATTACAACGGTTGGAAATGGAGCAATTGCGTCTTGATATGCCTGATTTTAGAGCAGGGGACACCATCAAGGTTCATGCAAAAATAAAAGAGGGTGAAAAAGAACGTATTCAGATATTCCAGGGTGTTGTTATTAAAAAGACCAAAGGAATGGTTGGTTCTCGTTTCACTGTGAGAAAAATTTCCGGTGGAATTGGCGTGGAAAGAATTTTTCCCCTGAATTCACCTTCCATTGATAAAATTGAAGTGGTGACCCATGGTCGCGTTCGACGCTCCAAGATTTACTACCTGAGAAATCTTCGGGGTAAGGCTGCCAGAATTAAAGAAAGACGTATTGTTTAATTTTGACTGCCATGTGGGCATTTGAAAAACAGGCGCTACAGGCCGGATATCGGTCTGTGGCAGGTATTGATGAGGCCGGCAGGGGACCCCTTGCCGGTCCTGTTGTTTCTGCGGCGGTGATTCTTCCCCTTGGCTTTGCCGTTCCGGGTGTCAATGATTCTAAGAAATTAACCCCCCGCAAAAGAGATTTGTTTTTTGACCTCATCATGGAACAGGCCCTTGCAGTTTCAACTGGCATTGCCACTGTGGAAGAAATTGAAACCGTTAATATTTTGCAAGCCTCGCTTTTATCCATGGTGCGGGCTGTTAACGCACTTTCCCTTGAACCGGATTTTCTTCTCATCGATGGAAAATTCACCATTGATTCTCCTGTTCCCCAGCAGGCGGTGATCAAGGGAGATGCCAAAAGTATTTCCATTGCAGCGGCATCCATCATTGCCAAAGTGACCCGGGATCGAATTATGCGAACACTTCATGATCAATATCCCCAATATGGGTTTGACCGGCACAAGGGCTACCCCACGGCTATGCACAAAACGGCGGTGATGAACTTCGGGCCTTGTCCGGTTCATCGAAAAACCTTTAAAGGGGTTAAAGAATTTTTACATAACGGGTATGTCGTTCAAGAACACAACAAAGATTGAAAATG
>JASFYZ010000014.1:0-12565 GCA_045046665.1 Desulfobacterium sp. | reverse complement strand
TGCCCGCAGTTTCTGTGCTTTAGACCGGCAGGGCAAAAGGGCCGCCGACGGTCCCGGGCCGGACCCATCCCCCGTTGGGGGCGGCATGGTTCTATTTTCTACCTTTGTTGTGACAGGCTGTCCTGTCATGCAGGTTATATAAAAAGATAATGTAGCACTGAAGTGCCGACCGCAGCCCCCCCGACAACCGGCCTCTTCATAGCCGTTATTCCGCCTTGGATGCCAAATAGTGGCTGAAGTATTCCTTGAATATTTTTCTGGCAAAGGTGCCAGCTCGGGTGCCAATGTACTGACCGTGCCCCACAAGGATGGAGACTACTATCTGCTGTTTTTTTTTTTTATCCCTGGCAAACCCTGTGAACCAATCCAGCTTAATGGTGTGTTCCTTGTTATAAAGGGAGCCTGTTTTTCCCCCCATGGTTAATTGTGCAAGGACTCTATCTTTGCGATACTGTCGAAAGGCTTTTTTGGCTGTTCCTGTGGAGATGGTGTGGGTCATCATTTCCACCATGGTTGCCGCTGTTTTTGCGGTGATGGCCCGGGGCATTTCCATCTGGGGTACCTTCTGGTAAAGGGTCTCTCCCTGGTCATTGGTCACCGTTTTTACGAGATGGATCGCCGGGATATTGCCATTGTTGAGCAGGGTTGCGATGATCATGGCCCCGAACAGGGGGGAAATGGTGGTGGTTTTATTAAACCCACAGGCCACTTCTGCCCATTGATAGGGCTTGTCCGTCACCGTTATGGATCCTGATAATGCCCTGAAATCAGTGTCCAGGGGCTGGTTAAATCCAAAGCTGTTCGCATATTTCTTTAATTGGTCCGCCCCCAGTTCATGCCTTCCCAGCTTTCCAAACACCGGATTGATGGACTGGGAAAAGGCTTTTTTCAGGGTGGTGCGGGTGGTGTATTTATTTTTTACTTCCTTGAGCTGGCGCTTGTACAGGGTGTATTTCCCGCCGTTGAAGAAAAGGGGGGTATTGGGCCCCATTATGTGCTGCTCCAGCACCGCCGATGCCGTAATGATTTTAAAAGTACTGGCAGCGGGATATTCCTTGGAAATACAGGGATTGCTTCCGGGTGAACTGGCATCAAATCCGGCCATGGCAAGTATTTGCCCGGTGTCTGGAGCCATGACCACCATGGCAATGATTTCTGGTTTTGCCCGGGTCAAGGTCTTTAAATGGGTGATTTCATCCAGCAGGAACCGCTGCAAAGGCGGGTCCAGACCTGTTTCAATGGTCAGGGGCCGGTCCTCCCTTAAGACGGTGAGATGTCCGGGGGCCGGGTTATTCAAGAGCGATGGCGTCAAGAGAGAGATCACTTGTTTTCGGGTGAGTTGCCCGGAAGTCCCTGTCCGGGAGTTATCTTCCAGGGAGTCATCTTTCAGGGAGTCATCTTTCAGGGAGAATGGCTTGAAAAATGAGACCATCTCCGTTACTGCCCCACGGATTTCCGGGAAGAAAGCCACCACGGCCCATCCCGCAATCCCCATCACCAGGAAAGCCAGGGTGACCGTAAAAAACGGGGACAACGGCTTTTTTTTGAAGCGGTTACGGTTGCCCCTGGGCTGAAATTTTTGCCACTGGTTTGTAGGTTTTGAAGAATTCACAGCAAAAATATCCAGTTATTTCACGGGAAGGCCGGACGTGACAGATTCGTCAAATCCTGCCAGAAAAAGTTGTTTTTTGCCATTGGCTGCCACAATCATTCCCTGGGAAACTTCGCCCATGAGCTTTGCAGGTTTCAGGTTGGCCACCACCACCACCTGTTTGCCAATGAGGACGTCGGGCTCATAGCTTTTGGCAATACCGGCAATGATCTGGCGGGTCTCCTGGCCAAGATCCACTTGAAGTTTCAATAATTTATTTGATTTTTTTATTTTTTCTGCGGCCACAATTGTTCCTGTGCGCAGATCCAGCCTGGAGAATTCATCAAAGGTGATTTCTGGTTTCAGATTTTTTAATCCCTTCTGGATTTTGTTTTTACTGGTGTCAATGCCGGTGTCGGGTTTCTCTGCTTTGTCCACCTCCACCCGGGGAAAGAGCATGGGGGGCTTTTTTGTAGTCATGCCGGGCTTCATAAAGGGCCAATGGCTGAGTTCTTCCATGGTGTAAAAATCATTGGCATCTGATTTTTCAAGGCCCAGAATGCCCAGCATTGTTCTGGCGGTGCCGGGCATGACAGGGTGGATCAGGCAGGCAATGAGGCGAAGGCTCTCCACCATGTTGGTGATGACAATGGCAAGCTCTCCTGCGGCGACATCATCCTTGGCCAGGGTCCAGGGGGCAGTGGTATCAATGTATTTATTTACAATACTGATAAATTCCCACACCGATGTAAGGGCCTTATGACACTCGGTGTTGTCCATGGCCTTTATGTAGGCCTCAATGGCATGGTCGGCCGGGGCCTTTAGGGATAGTTTTTTCTGGGCTTCCAGGGTGGAATCTGTTTCCGGCATCACGCCTTTGAAATAGCGGTGGAGCATGGAGAGCACCCGGGAAAAAAGATTGCCAAGGTCATTGGCAAGATCGGAATTGATGCGCTGGACAATGGCATCTTCGGTGAAGTTGGCATCCAGGCCAAATACCATTTCTCTCATGAGAAAATACCGGAAGGGGTCCACGCCATAGGTCTCGGTCACCTCCACAGGGTCGGTGACATTGCCGATGCTTTTGGACATTTTACTGCCACTGACATTCCAGAAACCATGGACGTTAAGGCTCTGATAAAGGTCAATGCCAGCGGCCTTGAGCATGGTGGGCCAGTAAATACCATGGGGTTTGATGATGTCTTTAGCCACAAAGTGCCGGGTGTGGGGCCAGAATTGTGAGTATAGATTTCCGTCCGGATATCCAAGGGCAGAGATATAATTGGTCAGGGCATCAAACCAGACATAGGTGACATAGTTGTCGTCAAAGGGAAGGGTGATGCCCCAGGTGAGCCGGGATTTGGGCCGGGAGATGCACAGATCCTCCAGGGGCTCCTTTAAAAAGGAGAGCACCTCGTTGCGGTAGCGCTCGGGGCGGATAAAGTCAGGGTTGCTCTTGATGTGATCAATGAGCCACTCCTGGTATTTTGACATGGCAAAAAAGTAGTTGGACTCTTTTATTTTACTGGGTTCTGTGCCGTGGTCCGGGCATTTCCCATCCACCAGTTCCCGCTCCTGGTAAAACCGTTCACACCCAAAGCAGTAAATCCCCTCATACTCACTGAAATAGATATCCCCACTGTCATGGATTTTGGTTAACAGGGACTGAACCACCTTGATGTGGTCCGGGTTTGTGGTCCGGATAAAATGGTCATTGCTGATGTTAAGCCGGGGCCACAGTTCCTGGAAAAGCCCACTGATGCTGTCCGCAAAGGCCTTGGGGGTAATGTTTTGTTGTTCTGCTGCCTGGACAATCTTATCCCCATGCTCATCTGTGCCGGTGAGAAAATAAGTGGGATTGCCACACATGCGGCTGTACCGTGCTGCCACATCCGTTGTAATGGTGGTGTAGGCGTGCCCCAAATGGGGTTTTGCATTTACATAATATATGGGGGTGGTGAAATACCGGGGGGGATCTGTTTTCATTTTATCTGGGTTTCCTCGTGTATGCATGGATTTTAGCAAGTAATCAATTATGGGTTTTCCCCTTGTGAACTTTTAATATTTTTTCTGCACTGATCTCGGTTTCTGACCCGTCTTCAAGACGGATGGAGACCTTACCCTTGAGCACATTCTGACGGATGACCTTGCCCTTTCCTGCGTCGGTTTCCACCAATCGACCCGGCTTGGGCAGCTTTTTTTTCAGGTGTTTATAGGTGTCGTTTTCAAAGGTAAGGCAGCACATGAGCCTGCCGCATAAACCCGATATTTTGGTGGGATTCAGGGAAAGTCCCTGTTCCTTGGCCATTTTAATGGACACGGGCTCAAAGTTGTTCATAAAAGAGGAGCAGCAGATTTCCCGGCCACATCGGCCAATGCCCCCACATTGTTTGGATTGATTCCGGATGCCCACTTGGCGCATTTCAATGCGGATGCGGTATTCTTTGACCAGGCGTTTGACAAGCTCCCTGAAGTCCACCCGACCATCTGCTGTGTAAAAAAACGTAAGTTTTGTGGTGTCAAAGGTGCTTTCCACGGAAAAAAGATTCATCTTCAGGGCAAGCGATTTGATGCACCCCTGGCAAAAATCAAAGGCCTGTTGTTCAAGGACTTGATTCTCTTCTCTTTTTTTATGGTCTGCATCTGTGGCAATGCGGAAGACTTTTTTGAGAGGCTTGTTTTTATCCGAGGGTTTAAGGATGGCAGGGGGGATGGTGACCACCCCAAAACCCAACCCCTGTTCGGTTTCAACAATTACCTTGTCACCCGCATTGAGGACAAACAGGCCGCTGTCAAAATCATATATTTTTCCGGCAGGTTTGAATCGGATGCCTGCGACTTTGGTCATGATAAACCTCCTGATTAAATGATGTATCCAGTAAATATTCGTAAATGTTTGGCCAGCACCCCATATTCACCTATTTGGGCCTGCTCACATAGCATTAGTATGCTACGCAGTCCCAACTACGCGAATATGGGGCACTGACCAAATATTTATATTACCAACCCGAATATTTATAAATATTCGATCCGCACCCCATATTCTCCTATTTTGGCCTGCTCACATAGAATCAGTATGCTACGCAGCCCCGAATAGGCGAATATGAGGCACTGACCAAACATTTACATTTCCAACCCGAATATTTACGGAGCGGATGATATTTCCAGAAAAAAACATTCCAGCACCAGTCGGGGGGTGGCATTGGCAGTGATGCGTTTTTCTGCTGTGTGCAGGGCCTTGATCCATTGGGGTGCTTTTTCCCGGGGTAAGGTGTTTACAAGCTCCTGGAGCCGGTTGAAGAGGTCTTTGTTGATAACCTGTTTCGGATCATGGGCCATCACCATGATATCCCGGAGCCAGGTATTGATAAGGATAAGGATCATTTTTAAGTCCCCGGTCTCCCGGGTCAGTCGTTCTGCCAGAAAAAGGGCTGGGGTGGCATCGGTGATGCCCCGGGCATAGTTATGCATCAATTTGATGAGGGCCGTGATGAGCCATTCTCTCCGGCGTACCCAGTCCGTGGTGCAGACTGGGTCCAGGTTTAACAATTGCCGGGTTACTTCCATATTGCCATCGGCGGTTGTTGCGGCAATGGCAGTCTGATCCGGGTTTGAGCCTGTGTTTTCCTGGAGTTCGTGGATCAAGACTCCCAGGGGCGTGGGATTGAATCTTAAGTGTCTGCACCGGGAGATGATGGTGGGCAAAAGGCCGGTTAAATCTTGGGCTGTGAGAATAAAAAAAGTGCCTGCCGGGGGTTCTTCCAGTATCTTTAACAACGCATTACCCGCTTCCGGATTCATGGTGTGGGCATCCACCACAAGGACCATGCGCTGGGCCGCCTCGTGGGGGGGGGAAGAGATCACGCTGTAAATTTTCCGGATTTGAGAGATCTTTATTTTATCTTTTTCCGGGGTGATGACAATGACATCCGGGTGCATGCCAGCAATTCTTTTTTTACAGGAACCACAGTGCATACAGGGTTCCAGGGCCTCCCTTTTTTCAGCCAAATTATCTTTGCGGCCCGGTGTCTTGCAGTTCAGGGACATGGCAAAAAGGTGGGCCACCTCTTTTTTTCCGGTGCCCCAATTCCCAGTGAACAGCAGTGCATTGGGCAGTCTGCCACTGTAAAGAATTGCCTCCAGACCGGTGATGACATGGGGCTGCTTTTCCCGGAGGGTGGCGGTCCGGGATGGGGATGACAACGGGGGCATGGGTTAAAAATCAACCCGTTCTTTAAGCTCTTTTCCACACTTGAAAAAAGGGAGTTTCTTGGGGGGGATGGTGACCTTTTCACCGGTTTTAGGGTTTCTGCCGGTGTAACTTTCATACTCTTTGATAAAAAAACTGCATAATCCTCGGATTTCAACCCGTTCACCCTGTACCAGTGCCTGGGTTAATGAATCAAAGAAAGTCTGGACCACATCAGCGGCCTCGGCCTTTGTAAGCCCTGTTTTCTGTTTCAGGGTGGAAATTAGTTCAAGTTTGTTCATAGGTCCTCTTCATGGCTGACAGGGGAGATCTTTTGGCCATGGGCCATCCCTGTTTTGTTTTTTGGGGGGTCAGTGGTCTAACCATGGAGGCAACATCCCATGGGATGTGCCTGATCCGGTTTGCTCATGGTAAACCCGAAAGTTTAAAGTAAAGACACTTAATAAACAAATTACAGCAATAAGTCAAGGGGGTTATGATGCCATGTGAGGGGTTTTTTCAATGTCTGCTTCATCAATCTCCACCCCGGCAAATTGTCCCAGTGCCTCAATTTTGATGATGACCCTGCCTTTTCCTTTATATTGCAGAAATTCTCCGGTGGCACCGGTCATGGGACCATTGATCACCAGGACAGGGTCGCCCTTGGCCAGGCTGTTTCCTGATCCGGTGATGATGTCCAACCCTGAACCGGTGATGATCTTTAAGGATTCAATGTGATTGTCCGGAATGGCCACCGGACCCGCTTTGTATCCCAGAAGTCGAACGGCCCCCATGGTTTTCAAGACCCTGAGCTGTTCCTGAGGGGCCGGGGAGATGTTGACAAACACATATCCCGGGAAAAGGGGCACATGGATCATTTTATTTCTGTCTTTTCTCTGGCTTTTTACCTTTATTTTGGGAAGAAAAACCTGGATGGCTTTTTGCACTATTTTGTCATGGACTACGTTTTCAAAGCGGCTTCGCGTGAGCAGTGCATACCATTGTTTGGTCAATTTCATAAGTAATTTTTACTTTCTTGGTCAATATGGATTTTTTATAACCTGCATGACAGTGCTACCTGTCACAACGAAGATAGAATCATAGCGCCTCCGAGGAATGCCCTGACCGGAACGGAAACGTCGGGGGATATCCAGGCTAAAGCACAGAAACTGCGGGTAAGCTCCTCAAACAATCTGTGATTCTGAACGCCTGGAAGGGCAAAAATCCTACTCCCTTTGGTTCCCAAATTCTCCAAGGCCTTTCAGGTTGATGAGAAAGCCGATGGACTGGTCATCGGAGCTGTTGCTGTAGGACACCTTCATGGACCAGCAGGAGCGATTGAATTCAAGGCCGGCGGTGGTCTCAATGGTTTCATCTTTATAGAGATCCTTTTCATACGTCAGGAATGCCCGCAGATGTGGGGTCAACCCCAGGTTAACACGGGTGTAAATGGATTCAGTTTCATCATCATCATCATCATCATCGTCGTCATCATCATCATCGTCGTCGTCATCCAGGCTGTATCGATACTGGAGATATATACGGTTCTGCTTGTCGTCTTTTAAAGTGATGGCGCTGTTGTGGACAAAAATCCCTGTGCCATAGGGGGACCATTCCATGTCAGTGTCCAGGTAAACATGGGGCACCGGTGAAAGTTCAAGGTCTACCGCAATATTGGAAAAAGATTTTTCAGTGTTTTCATCTTCGCCGGAAAAGTGGTAGTCCTGGGAAATTTTCAGCCAGGCAAGTTCCCGATAGGTGGCGTTGGGTGTGTTTGATGAGGCCGGGCCAGACACCCGTTGTTTTGAGGTCAGTCTCTGGCTCAGTTGCCAGGTCAGGGTGCTCTCTTTGTCAATGAGGTCATCATCCTCAAAATAGGGAATGTCTGTCTGGTCCACATGGGGGATAAACGTGTAGCTCAGGGCCGGGGTGACCTCGTGTTTGATTTTTTGATCAAGGGCATTGTTTAAGGAAAAAATGCGGGTGAGGACGGTGGACAGCTCCAGGTTGATATCAAAAAGCTCCCGGTGGCTGTAACCGTTTTGGGTGTCGTCAATATCTACGGCATCATCGGTGTACCAGGTGGTCTGGCGGACTCCCAGGGAGGGTTCCAGTTGAAGCATCCCCAGATGAAAGGGTAAATATATTTTAGGATAGAGGTCCATGCGCTGGCCGGTTATCAGCGAATCAGTGGTCTCCTGTCGGAAAAAATAGGTGTAGCTGGAGTCCAGATCAAAATAGAGAGGGGATTGCCCCAGTTTTTGCCGCACGGCATCAAAGCTGATGGCGGGCAGGGACTGCAGGGTGGTGTCGTCGGTGTCGTTCTGGCGGGCAGTTACATTGTCATACCACAGGACATCCATGTTCAGGTTGTAACGGCTCCAGGCCCGTTTGATGTTGAGTTGATTTTTCCGGGTGGTGTCGTCGTACTCGTCCAGATCCCTGCCAAAGGTGGATTCAAAGGCATTGTCTGTGGCGGTGAGGCCGGTGTAGCCTTTTTTGAATTCATGGAGATAATCTTCGTCACTGACATAATCAACGTCCAGCCGGGCCTTCCACAGAGGGAAAATCTCCCGGTCGTTTTTCATGCGGAACCAGTATCGATCCTGGTTGGTGCGCTGGGGGGTGCTGTCATAGGCATAATCACTGGTGGCGTCTGTGCCGTCATCAATTTTATCATCTTTTAAATAATCAAAAAACAGGCTGCCTTTATTATAATTGTCCTGGAGATACCGATACTCTGCCCCGAATTTTATACCCCGATCTGACATGTAATCCACATTAAGGGTGGCATCGGTGCTTCGGTTGATGGCCACAAACAGGGGTTGCTCATATTCAAATCCCTTGCGGTCTGAGGATGTGATACTGGGGGAAAGAAGACCGGTCTGGCGTTTGTTTTTAACGGGAAAGGCCATAAAAGGGGTGTAAAGAGCCGGAAGATTTCCGGCCCACAGAGTGGCGTGTTTTATCATGCCATATCCTTCAATGGTCACATGGATGTCTCGACCTGTGATTTTCCAGTCTGGATTTTCCCCGGCACAGGATGTCAGAGATGCCTTGTCAGCGGTGTAGGTCTCCTTGCCCGTTTTTTCAATGTGATCCCCGGAAATATAGAAATTATTTTCTTCCACAAAGATAATGCCGTTCATGATGGTGCCGGTTTCTGTTTCCAGGTTCAGGTCCATGGCATCGCAGTGGATGGTGTCCTTTCCTGAGATGAGCTCCACATGGCCTGTGGCTCGGGCATTTTGGGTCAAATTGTTGTAGATTACATGGTCGGCTTGAAGGCGTGCGGTATCTCCGGTGAGAATCACCTCTCCTTTGGCAATGTAGAGGTTCTGAGCCGGGTCATAGGTGGCTTCCAGAGCAGAAATGTGCCATGAGGTACCAGTCGGTTTAAGGGGTGTTGCCTGGGCCTGGCCCGGGAGCATCCCCATGAGCACAAGAAAAAACAGGATAAGGCGGTACGGTTTTTTGTCCGGCAACAGGTCTGGTAAAGTCAATGGCTTTTTACTCTTTGGGGGTGGGTAAAATTGCACTTCCATTCAAAATACTGTATAAAGCCATTTTAGCGACGAAAAGTCAAGGGCATGGGGTAATGCATGACCGTGCTTGGTGTTTGTTTTATTCTGTTTCAGAACCATCATCGGGATCTTGATTGACCCGGGAAGAAGTGTCTATGTTTATCACCCTTGAAGGGATTGAGGGCTCCGGGAAAACCACCCAGATGACCGCAATAAAAAATTATCTTGAAACCGCAGGGTATGGAGTTATTGTAACTCGGGAACCCGGGGCCACGCCCATTGGTAAGCGTATCCGGTCCATTGTTCTGGACCCGGAAAGCCATGGCATGTCTCCCCTTTGTGAGCTCTTGCTCTATGGGGCGGATCGGGCACAACATCTGTCACAGGTGGTGGTGCCAGCCCTGGAAGCCGGTAACATTGTTTTATGTGACAGGTTTGCCGATGCCACCCGGGCCTACCAGGGCTCTGCCCGGGGCCTTGACATGGCCCTGATTGATGCCATCCATGAAATGGTGGTGGGGAACTTGACACCGGATTTGACCATATTGTTTGACCTGGAACCTGAAATGGGTCTTTCAAGGACCTTTCAAGCCCTGGAAGATGGAGAACGAGAGGGCAGAGAGTCCCGTTTTGAAAAAGAAGCCCTTGCCTTCCATACAAAGGTGAGGTCGGGCTATCTTGCCCTTGCCCAACAGGAAAAACAACGGTTTCTTGTTGTGGATGCCTCCCAGAAACCCCATGACGTCTTGATTGAAATCAAGCAGGGGCTTGCCACCTGCTTAGGGATACAGATATGAACTATTCAATATTAAATTCCATTGGCAATACGCCACTTGTGGAGATCACCCGACTCAATGAGGTTCCTGGTGTCACTGTGCTTGCCAAGCTGGAATACCTCAACCCCGGGGGATCCATCAAAGATCGTGCGGCACTTTCCATGATTGAAAATGGAGAAAAAAGCGGGGAATTAACCCGGGATAAAATTGTGGTGGAGGCCACCAGCGGTAACACGGGCATTGGCCTTGCCATGATCTGTTCCATCAAAGGGTATAAGCTGTTGCTCACCATGTCGGAATCGGCCAGCGAAGAGCGTAAAATAATTTTAAGAGCCAGGGGGGCACAGATACTGCTCACCCCCGGCCACAAGGGATCGGACGGTGCCATTGAAGAGGTGTACCGCCTGGCCCGGGAAAATCCAGACCGTTACTTTATGACAGATCAGTATAATAATAAAGCCAACTGGCAGGCCCATTACCACACCACGGCCCCTGAAATTTGGGAACAGACCCAGGGGCGGGTGACCTCGGTGGTGGCAAGCCTTGGCACCGGCGGGACCCTCATGGGACTTTCCCGGCGCCTCAAGGAGTTCAACCCCGACATTCGTATCATTGGGGCAGAACCGTTTTTGGGTCATGGCATCCAGGGGTTGAAAAATATGAAAGAGTCCTATCGGCCCCATATTTTTGATAAAAAACGCCTGGATGAAAAGATTAATATTGC
Organism: Desulfobacterium sp.; assembly: GCA_045046665.1. GTDB lineage: Bacteria > Desulfobacterota > Desulfobacteria > Desulfobacterales > Desulfobacteraceae > Desulfocicer. Next base: position 1,761 of record JASFYZ010000014.1, on the reverse strand, counting down.
CGATGAAGAGGCCTTTGAGACGGCCCGACAGCTGGCCCAAAAAGAGGGGCTTTTTGTGGGCATGAGCAGCGGGGCCGCCATGGCCGTTGCTCTGAAGGAGGCCAAAATCATCAGAAATGGTGTTATTGTGGTGATTCTGCCGGACAGTGGAGAGCGCTACCTTTCCACATCTCTGTTCACGGTGAAGGATCATATTTCCCTGAACCTGTACAATTCCCTGACACGTTCCCAGGCCCTTTTTAAACCGCTTAACCAAGGCAAGGCTGGCATTTATACCTGTGGTCCCACCGTGCATAAACGCCTGGAGCCGGGACAGTTTCGGCGGTATGTGTCAACGGATCTGTTGTGCCGGTATCTGGAGTATAAAAAAATATCCGTGAACCACGTGGTGAATATCACCGACCTGGATGATAAAACCATCCAGGGGGCCGAAACGGCAGAAGAGGGTCTTTCCCAGTACACCCGGCGCTACATTGACCTGTTTAAAAAAGATTTAGACGCCCTGGGAGTTCGACCGCCCCAGGCCATGCCCCTTGTGAGTGAGCAGGTGGACAGCATGGTACAGCTGGCCACCACCCTTGCCGATAAGGGGTTTGCCTATGAAAAACTCAATTCCCTTTATTTTGATATTTCAAGTTTGCCCGGCTATGGCACCTTTTCCGGGGTGGATCTTGATAAAATCCGCTTGGGGGCCACCGTGGATCTGGACGACTATGAAAAGGATAATCCCCGGGATTTTACCTTATTAAAGCGCATTGGTCTGTCCGAGTTGAAGAAGGGTATTTGCGTCAATACCCGCTGGGGCAATGTCCGGCCCTCGTTGCACCTTCAGTGTGCGGCCATCTCCATGTCCTATCTGGGGGAACGGTTTGATATTCATACCGGTTCCCGGGAGCTTTTGTTTCCCCATCATGAAAACGAAATGGCCATTGCCAGGGCTGCCACAGGTTCTGCCCTGGTGGAGACCTGGATGCATTGTGAATCAGTGCAGTACGACGGATCCTTGGAAGTGGCAGACCCAGGTGGTCTCACCCTGGAGGATCTGGTGAGCCGGGGATGGTCCCATCGGGTGATTCGTTTCTGGCTGCTGTCTGTCCATTATAGAAAGGTGCTGGTCTTGTCGACGTCTGCCCTGGATGCGGCCCGTTACTCCCTGGATAAACTGGATCGCTGTGTTTTGGGACTTTTGGGGGTGACCGAGGGAGACCCCTTTGCCGAACTTGACCAGCTTATCTACGATATCCGGCACGGATTTTGTGCGGCCATGGACGAGGATTTCAAGATTTCCCAGGCCCTGGCCCTGCTGTTTAAAACCGTTAAAACTCTGAACCGACTCATGGATACCCAATGCATTGATCCCCAGGGGGCCAGGGCCGTCATTACTGTTTTTAAAGAGGTGAACCAGGTGCTCAATGTAATAGAGTTTACCCCTGCCGACCACCCCTCTGAACGGGTGAAGGGTCTGATGGAAAAAAGAGAATTGGCCCGTACCAGCCAGGAGTGGGAGGAGGCAGACCGCTTAAGGGATGAACTGGTGGCCATGGGTGTTGAGTTACACGATAAAAAGGTGGACTGATTATGAAATTACTTTATTTTCCATTTACCCATGTCCCCCAGCAGGACCGGGATATGCTGGGTGCTTTTTTTAAAAAGGTCTTTTATATTTCATCGGATACATGGCATGGGATGCCCGGTGGGCCGTTCCAGGGAAATAACCGTTTTCCCCCCCAAGCCCCTGGAAAGAAAGATTCCTTCCAAGAG